>CAYJJR010000013.1:0-38654 GCA_964370565.1 uncultured Oscillospiraceae bacterium
GGCGGCAGTTCCCCCACTGCTGCAACCGCACGAGCTTTGTGAGACGGCGGCAGTTTCCCCACTGCTGCAACCGCACAAGCTTTGTGAGACGTCTGGGCTTTCGTTGCCGCTGCAACCGCAACTTGTATCGGATTGACTGTAGTTTATTATGTCATTCTTACACAGTATATTTGTCACAATCCCCGAAGCAATTCCCGAAAAAAACGCCGCGACAGCCCTATAAACCGCAAACAACGGCCCTAACATACCGTATGTGGCGATGATGCTATCGACACCTGTTTGTGGGGTGGAGGTTAAAAAGCTCACAACCGCCCCTTTTGACGCTCCGCTTTTGCCGAGGTACATCGCGGTTGGAACAACTCCACACGAACAAAGCGGAAGCGGAACTCCCAAGACAGAAGCTTTAACCACCGAGCTTGTGGAATTTTTTCCTACGTGTTTGAGAATGCTCTCTTTTTTAATAAATGCGTGTAACAACCCTGTGAAGATAAGCCCTATTACAATGTAAAAAGACATGTCAACAAAAAGGCTCCATAAATTTTCAAGATATAAAATCATAACTATTCCTCCGAATGTTCAATGTGTTTTAAGCCGATGCTCAAGATGTCTTGCACATGCTTGTCATCAAGGCTGTAGTAGATGTTGTTTTTTTCTTTTCTAAACTTAATAAGCTTGTTAAGCTTTAACAGCTTCAACTGGTTCGACACCCTCGGCTGTGACACTCCAAGTAACGTCGCAAGGTCTTGCACACAGATCTCGCCATGCAACATCGCAAGAAGGATGTTAATTCGAATAGGTTCGCTTAGCGCCTTAAAGAAAAACGACAGGTTTTCGGCTATAGCCTCGTTTTCAAGCAACTTTATAACGTTTTCCGGGGTTTTACAACATAAATCCATATTTCGCCCTTTCTGCATAACTATATCAAGATATGTTGATATTATAATTTAGTTATTTGTTTTTGTCAACAGAAAATTGTTAATAAAATCAGACCGTAGAAAAAGCAACATTGCAAAATAGAGTTGTTTTAAATATATTCCCAACCGCAACAACCCCACATACAAAAAAGGGAAATGGCAAAGCAGCGATATCTAAAAAGTTAATCAACGCCATTGACCACACCAAAAAAAAGCAAAAACTTGACAAACCAAGTCGTCTGTTGTAGAATGAGTTCTAATACAATCTATTCCATTAAATATGCGCATAACTTTTTCATTAAGTTTTGCGCATTTTTTACTATATTAAATTATATCATTTTAATGAAAATCCAAAATCTCTCATGACAAAAAACAAAGGACAACAAAATGAAAAATCAAGTTTTATTTCCGGCAGTTTTAGTTTTAGCCCTCTCACTTTTGGTCGGGTGTTTTTCTGAAACTTCCCAAATTGGCGAAGATGTTGGCGAACAAGCCAACGGCATTACAGAACAACCTGCTGCCTTGGAAACACAAGTTAGTGTGGTTGGGCGAAATCCTAATTCGATTTATTTGCTCGATCAAAAATCAGGTAGAACTGAACATGGTTATTATCATGATTTACAATGGATAAGCGAAATGTATGAAGGTGAGTCGGAATCTATATATATGCACACTTCAAATATAACATATATCGACTATGCTTCCGAGGTTCTTACCTATCTTTGCTCCGTTCCGGGATGTCTACATAACAATGAAAGCTGTACAAGCTTTATTAGGTATCCGAGAGGAATTGAGATTTTTCCAAACCATTCCGAAACATATCTTTTTGTACTAGCTCTTGGCGCTATGGACGGCGAAGCTTTGGGGGATGAAGATCTAGCAAGAATATATCGCATGGATATCGATGGTTCAAATCGAAAAGAAATATACAAACTACCTGCTAACGAAAGTTTTAATACTTTTACACCCGATTCTATAATCGCCGATGAACAACATCTTTATATTACGGTACATATCACAAAATCTTCCAATGAAACAATTAAAGAGCTAAGAAAAATAAATATTGAAACAGGGGAAGCGGAAACTTTGTTGGAAATGCCAATACAAGAGATGATATATTCCGCTTTTGACGATACAATTATAATAACAGACATATCAAAGATGAATGACTTGTCAAGAGCATACGATTATCATCAAGGGTCGACGCATAATCCGTTGCCTGAAGGGGTAGTAGGATATACAACTTATGCATATTCGCTTACAGATAATACAAAAACAAAAATATTTGATTGGCCTGTAAGACTTGGAATGATAGACGATAATTATTTTTTTGCAATTGTAAGAACAAGCGATGAGTTTGGGAATTTAATAGTTCATGATTTAAGAACAGGCGAACAAAAAGTTATTGAAAATGTTCCGGCAAATACTGAAGCGGCTATATTTTTGTCAGATTACTATGATGAAAATGTTATATTATCGTATACGGCAATAGACCAAGAATATGCCGAAAACAACGAACCTGTTTTTAACGATATTGGAGATGAAATTGTTAAGCACAAACTTTTAATGTATGCGATTAATATAAAAACAGGACAAGTTAAAGAGTTGACTTTAAGGTATAACGAGGGAACTTTTAATGACGGGAATGTTGGTATAGTGTCTGAAACTGAAAATGATTTTTTGGTAATATCCAATGTGTTATTTAACTCAACTAAAACTATATATGACAGAGCCGGTGTTGCTCGTACCTACCCGTATGCTCGACCTGTTTATGCTTTAATAGATAAAGATGACTACTACAACAACATACCAAACTATAGGATAATAGAGGATTATATATAATGGGTGTTCAACCGATAAACTCTGACAAACTAGAGATAATACAATTAAGCAAAACCTATTATAAAAAAACGGGCGGTTTTTTAAAACGCGAAAAACAACCGGTTAAGGCGCTAGATGGCGTTAGTTTCACGCTTGAAAAAGGAATGTATGGGCTTCTCGGACCTAACGGCGCGGGCAAAAGCACCCTTATGAACATAATCGTCGGAACTCTCGAAGCGGATGACGGTTTGGTCGTGTGGAACGAAAACTCGATAACAAAGCTCGGCATTAATTTTCGACGTATTTTAGGGTTCATGCCCCAACAACAAACTCTTTACGATAACTACACCGGAAAGCGGTTTCTTCTTTATGTTGCGGCGCTCAAAGAGATAGCGCAGTCGAAAGCTTTGGTGGAAACTGAACGTGTCGCGGCGTTCGTTAACCTGACAGAGGAGCTTGACAAAAAGCTTTCGGCGTATTCGGGCGGTATGAAACAAAGGCTTCTCGCCGCCGCTTCGCTTCTCGGTTCGCCGAAACTTCTAATAATGGACGAGCCGACGGCGGGACTTGACCCAAAAGAGCGCGTGAGCCTTAGAAAAACGCTTAAAGAGATCTCGAAAGATTGCATTGTTATAGTTGCCACCCATGTTGTTTCGGATGTTGAGGACGTGGCGGACGAGATATTAATTTTAAAACAGGGGAAACTTTTTGACAAAGCTTCCCCTAAAATTCTTGTCGAAAAATATGCAAAAGGACATAACCTCGAAACGGTTTATCTTAATATCTTCGGGGAGAAAGAGGAAAGTTGAGACTTGTATCCTTTGAACTAAAAAAGTTGTTCGACAAAGGAACACTTGTATACATACTTGTGGTTGTTGTTTTTGCCAACCTTTTTTTGTTGTGGACAAACAGCGACCTTACCAACGAGATAGCCGGAGCTTCAAGCTATCGAGCGATATCGAGTGACCTTGCGGACAAAACGCTTGACGAGAAAAAACAGTTTCTCGACGAGAAGGTCGATCTTTTCTATGCGCTTAGAAACATCGAATGGTACTTAGTCCACGCGGGCGCGACGCAAAACCCCGACTTTCAAGAGTTGTATAACAAATATGGTGACATCTATAACCTTAAGCAATATTCCCTTTACACCGAAAGCCTAACGACGGAATATCTGTTTTTAACCGCTATTCAATCGGAACTTAACACGGTTTATGACCACGAAGGTTTTTTGCAATCGACGAGGACACAAGCCGACATGTTCAGCCAGATATCGATATTTAAGCCAAAAGAGGACGAGCCCGAAACATTTGAATCGCTTAACACCGAAAAGACGGCGGCGGCGTATGAACAGCTTTTGCACAGCGACATCGAAATTGACTTCTATCCCCAAAAAGGGGTTTTAACCGCTATTGATTTTTTCTATACCGACGTGTTTATACTCATGTTTATGCTTTTAATCTCGGGACAGATTATAAACAGCGAACGCGAAAGCGGTATGCTTTACTATATCCGTTCTACCCCGAAAGGACGGCTTAAAACCGCCATTTCAAAGATTGCTACGCTTTGGATCTCGCTTTTTGTCGTTTTGATCGGCTTATACGGAACAAACCTTTTGTATTGTCACCTAAGCTTTGGCTTGGGCGACCTTTCGCGCTCTATCCAATCGCTTCCGTTCCTGTTCCGCTCTACTATGCCTATCTCGGTTTTAGAATATCTCTTTATCTTCATCTTTGCAAAATGGTTTGTGTCGGCGGTGCTCGGCGTCTTTATCATGCTTGTGATACTGCTTTTCAAAAAACTTGTGTATGGCTTTGGCGTGTCGATTGCGGTTCTCGGCTTGCAACTGCTCACAAGGATTTTGATTAATCCGTTAAGCGAATTCAACGTAATTAAACACGCAAACTTCATAAGCTTTTTAATGGTCAACGAATGGCTTGGAAGTTATCGAAACCTTTATTGGTTCGACAAACCTGTCGAGATGTTGAACGTCGTCTTGATAAGCGCCTGCGTTTTTCTTGTTCTATTTGTGCTTACGTTTGTTGTATATTTTTCGCTAGCTTTTATCTCGCCGGCAAAAGCTAGCGCAAAAAAACGCTCGCAAAAGCTTAAACATACCTCTGTCGTTAAAGAAGAGTTTTTTAAGATAGTACTTTCAAGCGGAGCGATACTTTTGGTTATTGCCTTTTTGGGCTATCAGCTATACGGAGGGATAACAAGCGAGAGCTACATAACTCCCGACGAGATATACAAGCGACATTATATCGAACCGCTAGCCGGACGATATACCGAGGACAAGTATCTTTGGCTTGTAGAACAAAGCAAAGAGTTCGATGAAAGCTACGAGATGGACAGAAAAAGCGCAAACGGCGAGATATCGGAAGACCAATATTTTATGTATAAAAGCCAGAATTTTGCGCTGTATAGTCGTCGTGATGCGTTTGAACAGGTTATCCATTCCGACATACCGTATATACTTGAAAACAAAGGCGCCCAGTTTGTAAACGAAACGGGGTACATGATTTTATACGATCTCTACGACAACAAGACAACGCTTATGATGACAATTATTTCGTCGCTTTTGATTTCGGTCTGTCTTGCCGGCGTTTTCTCGACCGAGAAACAAAGCGGTATGGAACGGATTTTAAAGACAACGCCTCTCGGAAAGTTCAAGGTCAAAAAGTCCAAACTTCTACTTTCGTTTATCATAGTTTTAGTAGTTACGATTTCAACCTTTATTCCCGAGTATCTCCAAATCGTTCGCGATTACGGCTTGCCGGCGTTTTTCGCCCCGATAAAAAGTATGCGAATGTTTAGCGACGTTCCAAACTTTATGACGTTTTTTTCGTTTTCGGTTATATCATTTTTATATCGCCTTGTCGGCGGAACGCTTGTGGCGGCGACAACGCTTTTGCTTTCAAGCAAGACAAAACGCTTTTTAACCGTTGTTTCCTTAAGCATAATCTGCTTTGCGATACCGCCCCTTTTGACGCTGTACGGAATAGACAACATGCGCTATCTCGGGGTCTATCCCCTGTTCCATTTTACGAAGTTTATAACCGAACCTTTCGGGGTTTTGTTTTTAGTTTTTTCTTTGCTTTGCGCTTTGTTCTTTATTATCTTTTTCGCTATGATGTTGTTTGAGTTTGAGAAAGATGATTTTGTGAAACTTTTGCCACAACAACACGACCAACAATCCGTCTGATGATAAAATGACAAAAAAGAAACCGAGAGGACAAAATCCCCTCGGTTTTTTTTCAACTTTATTTCTTTTTAGAATACTTTTTACGATATACAAATCGCATAAGCTTTTTATCAATAAATGAAAGATTGCTTTTTATCCCATATTTTTTTGCACCGAGAAAAGCGACAAGGTTTTTTTCGACTAGCGTTAAAATCGCGGTCACGTCCGAAACGTCGTCCGACAAAGCGAAAACTCCGATATCTTTAACAATAACTGCGTTTCGCTTTTTTGCGGCTTTCACAACTTCATTTATGTTTTCGCCCGACACAAGCTTTATATCTTCTCCAACCATCTGGGCGAAATCGTCCAAAACAGCATCAACTTTGTTGACATTCGCGCAAAGTTTTGAAACTTTTCTTGTCACGTCGGTGTCTCGATATCCAATAAATCTATACTCCGGATACGAAACTGCAAGTGTTTTTTGAATAACTTCAATCTTTGAAAGTTCTGTTTGATTTTGTCCTAGCTCCTTTTTTGTGTCAACATCGTCTGTCATAAAAGTATAAAACATTTTATCCTCGCGCCACAACACAGACGCCATGTCGTTTTCACAAAATAGAAAATCCAAGTACGCGGTTTTACATACCTCTTCAAGGGTAACGGCGCGCAAAAACGCCTGTTCCATGTCGCCCCAGACAAGCAACGCTCCATGTTTTTCAAGCAAGACGGTTTTACAACCTGTTTTAAGTTGGTCGTTTACGTTGGACGCAAGCTTTTTTGTTCCGGGCAGGGCGTATTTTGCAAGCTTTATATCGCCCAAAATCTCTTTTTGCTTTTCGTCTTGAGCTATCCTATTAAAACCGGCAACCGTTATACACGTTGCATAGGTTTGGTGGGTGTGTATAACAAAGTTTGTGGCGGGGTCGGCTTTAAAAGCATATGCATGAACCCCTTTTTCGCTGGACGGTTTAACGTCGCCTTTGTGCTCAAGCGTTTTTATATCGACAACCACGATGTTATGTTCATCTAGTCTTTCGTAATCAATTCCGCTTGGGGTTATTGCAAATTTACTGTCGTCAATTCTACAACTAACGTTGCCCCATGTGCGCGACACAAGACCTAGTGAAACGAGTTTCTTTCCCGCTTTTATAACAAGTTTTTTTGCTTCAAGTTCTGTCATCTATCCCTCTATTTAAATTGTTATTGTAAACACAATCATAACACAGCGCTATTGTTTAATCTCGATGTTTGAAAAAACCGTATCAAATCGCGACACAACGTCGTCTAGCGCTTGCTTTGTATATGTTGCGTTGGTGTAAAGACGGTTTCCGGCAAGCGTAACAATCCCTTGTGCCATGTACGCCGCCCCTATGTGTTCCATCTCTTTTTTGCGTTTGGACGTTTCTTTTAAAATTTGTGGTATCGTCCACGGTTTTGACCAATCGATTGCAAAATGCATTGTGCCAACCGTGTCGAGATGACACACAGACCCAACGTTGTATGCGACAAACGGAAGGTTGTGTTTTTTGATAAGTTCGCTCAAACGGTCGTTAAGATAATCGCCCATATCGTTTGCTTTTGTGCATGCGTCGGTTTTTTCCATCTCACACAACATGTGATATCCAGCAGCACAGCTTAACGGCGTTGCGGCAAGCGTTCCGCCAGAAAGCGCTTTTTTTCCGCCTCCGTCAAGCCCCGCGCCAAGATATTTCATAAACTCGCGTTTTCCGCCAAGTCCGCCGGCGCCAGGGTATCCGCCGGCTATAACCTTTCCGAAGATAGTCAAATCGGGAGACACGCCAAAATAACCTTGTGCTCCGCTCATTCCCATTCTAAAACCTGTTACAACCTCATCGAAGATTAAAAGCGCGCCGTATTTTCGACAAAGCATCTCGACACCTTTGTTGAAATCTTTGTCAAGCGGCCTTGTTCCGCTTTCGGGGCCTATCGGTTCGATAAACACGGCGGCGGTTCCGCCCGAAAAACTGTTGCGTTTTAAAACTCTCTCAAGGCTATTGAGGTCGTTTGGGAAAAACTCGCGTGTTTTTTTGAAGCAGTATTGCGGAATACCGGGCGATTGAAGCCCCTTTGTTCCGGGCACTCGTATGCCGTAGGCGAGTTGGTCGCTCCAACCATGATACGCTCCGCCCATCTTGACAAGATACTTTTTGTTTGTCGCAAGACGTGCGACGCGCGCGGCAACCATGCAAGCCTCGGTTCCCGAGGTGTACATTCTGAACATCTCGACCGACGGCATGAAATCGGAGATTTTTTTTGCCAACAGATATTCATATTCATGGAAAAGCCCAAGACTAGGGCCACAGTTGTTTAAAAGTTCAATTACCTTTTCGCGAACAGAAACGGGGTTTGCGCCCAAAACGGTAGGGCCGCCCGATTGAAGAAAATCGTAATATTCGTTTCCGTCGATGTCGGTTAAGGTGTGTCCGTCTGCTTTTTCAAAAACGAGAGGAAACGGATAGTTAAACGCGAGGTTATGTTGGACACCGCCCGGAATTATATCTTTTGCGGTCTCGATCATCTGTTTGGACTTTTTGCATTTTTGATCGAAATACTCCGTTTCATATCTCTTTAAAACGTCGTCGCTTATAGAATAAATAGGAAGTTTTATAAGTTCGTCAAGTTGTTTTGTAACCGACTTTGCGTCAAGATATCGTTTAAGATAAACTTTGTTTTCCATATAACCTCACAATGATTTTATTTGTTGTTAATTTATAATCCACCATTATATTTTTATCATATAAATAAAAAAAAGTCAATCGGTCGCTTGTGTTTTGTTTAAATTATATATATAATTTGTATTATATGATAACACAACGACAAGGGGGAAAGCTTATGAGAACGCTTTTTAGAAACGCTTATATTTTTGACGGACAAAGCAACGTTGAAAAAAAGGGACACGTTGTAGTCGAGAAAGACAGGATAGTCGAAGTTTTGCAAAACGAACCGGAAAACTTCGAGGGGGAAACTGTCGACGTTTGCGGCATGTGTCTTTCGCCCGGATTTATCGACACCCATTCCCACAACGACTACTACGCCGTCCTGCCCGAAGCGGACAGATATTGTTCTTCTTTTGTCATGCAAGGAATAACAACGATGATAGGTGGCCAATGTGGTTTTTCAACGATAGGCATCGACAAGGACACCAAACCAAACGACGAAATCTTTGGTTTTTTCGCAAAAAATCCAAACCTTGAAAACGTCACGACGTTCGAGGATTGGGGAAAACAGGTGGACAAATACTCCCCCGTCAACATGGCGTGTTTTTGTGGCCACGGAACGTTGAAAACTGCAATGTTAGGGCTTCAAGGTAAAACTTTTTCCGAACAGCAGTTTAAAACGTTGGAACGTTCGTTGGACGACCAACTTTCGGCGGGGGCTTTGGGACTTTCGTTTGGTCTTATGTATGAACCGGGAATTTATTCGAAAAGCGACGAGTTAGAGCGACTTTGTAAAGTTGTTCAAAGACACGATAAGATAGCCGGGTATCACACGAGAGCAAACAGCAAAGTCAGCATGGGTTATCCCGACCTTCTAGGCCGCCCCCACAACCTTAGGGCTATCGACGAGGTTGTCGAGATAGCGAAAAAAACCGGGGTTAAATCGAACATTTCCCACATGATATATGTCGGAAGAAAAACGTGGCCGACGCTTGACGAATCTATATCCCTTATCGACAACGCGAACCATGACGGCTGTGACATATCGTTTGATATATATCCTTTTGATTTCGGCGCGTCCACGATAAAAGTTATCATGCCGCCGTGGTATCTTAACTTGTCCGAACAAGAAAAAAGAAATCCTATGTCGGTTATAAGGCTTTATGTTGAGATCTTTGCAACCAAAAAACTTTTGGGATTTGGATTTGAAGATATCGAGATAGCGTGGGCAGGAAACGACAACAAACAATACCACGGAAAACGCGTCAGCGAGATAGCAAAAGAGCTGGGTCTAGGACAGCTTAAAACATACTTGAAACTTATTGAACAATGTGACGACGACGCAACCGTTATCATGTATTCTTATATGAACGACAAGATCATAGACGTGTTAAGCCGTCACGACAAAGTTTCGTACATGACCGACGCTTGGATAGTTGACAACGGAATACAAAACGAATCTTGTTTTTCCGCATTTCCAAAATTTTTGCGCCTTTCGCGTGAAAACAAGGCTGAACATCTGGGCGACATGATATGCAAAATGACGGGAAAAGCCGCCGAAAGATATCGCCTTAAAGACAGAGGGTATATAAAACCCGGTTGTTTTGCCGACCTTGTCGTGTTCGACAGACAAACGATATCCGAAGCGCAAACCCGCGGTTCAAAGCCGATAGGAATACCGTATGTAATGATTAACGGCGAATTTGCGGTTAAAGACGGGCAGTATCTTCAAAAAAACCTTGGCAAAAGCATAGCGGTTAAATAGAAGGAATGGGCATTTTTATGAAAGACGTAACGTTTGCTATTACATACGATGTCGGGACGACGGGGGTTAAGACCTGTCTTTTCGAGTTGGGCGAAAAAATAACGCTTGTCGAAAGCGCATATGCTTCATATTCGCTTTATATATCGGACGGCGGAAAAGCGGAACAAGACCCAAACGAATGGTGGCACGCGCTTTGTGAGACGACCAAAACGGTTCTTAACAAAACGTCGATTAAAAAAGAAGATATAAAAAAAGTTTCGTTTTGTTCCCAAATGCAATCACTAGTTTTGGTTGACAAAGACCTTAATTTGCTTAGAAACTCAATGAGCTACATGGACAGTCGCGCGCACAAGATTTTCGGCAAAGGCCCTAACCTTTTAACGCTTTTAATCTGTCTTGCTATTACGGGGGCGGCGCCGACTTCGTCTAAAGATCCTGTTTGGAAATATAACTGGGTTAAAAAACACGAGCCGGAAACGTATGATAAAATATACAAATGGCTTGATGTAAAGGATTATCTTTGCGCGAAACTTACCGGAAACGCCGTGATGACCGAAGGGTCGGCGTTTGCAACTCTTCTTTTTGATGTCAGAAAAAACAAACGTAAAATAAGCAACATTGTTTGCAAACTTTTAGGTGTTAACCCTAACCATCTTCCGCCCGTCATCCGCTCGTTTGACAAGGTCGGCAACATAACCGAACGTTCGGCGGACGAGATAGGGCTTTCGACCTCGTGCGAAGTTTACGGTGGCGGCGGAGACGCCGAGCTTATCGGAGTTGGCGCCGGCGCGTCAAACCGCGGCGACACACACATCTATCTTGGAACGTCGGGTTGGGTCTCAACCGTAACCGATAAACGTCTTGTCGATATCAAATGTTCAATTGCCTCGATAGTCGGCGCGGACGACGAGAACTATAACTATTTCGCCGAGATGGAGACCGCCGGAAAATGTCTTGAATGGGTCAAAGACCATCTTGCGCTTGACGAAATTGGGGTTTACCTTGAAAAAGTTGACGTTGTCGATTCAAAAGAAACGCTTTATTTAAATCTCTTTGACTATCTTTGCGAGGTGGTTGAAAAGGTTCCCGCCGGAAGCGGCGGAGTTATCTTCACGCCGTGGCTACACGGAAACCGTTGTCCGTTCGACGACCCTGCCGCGCGGTCGATGTTTTTCAACATAGGCTTAAACACGGGTAAATCTGAACTTATTCGCGCGGTTATCGAGGGCATTGCGTTCCATTGTCGCTCTATGCTTGAAGCCCAAGCAAAAAAACTTGAGATTTCTAACACGATATATATCTGTGGAGGAGGGGCGCTTTCAAGCACTATCTGTCAAGTAATGGCGGATGTTTTGGGGAAAAAAATAGCGGTTAACCAAAACCCACAAAATGTTGGAGCTTTGGGCGCCGCCACCTTGCTTGCCGTTTCGGAAAAAAGAATTCCCTCGGTTAGACACGCAAAACAGATCCTTCCGGAATATAAAATAATTGAACCAAACGAAGCAAACAAAGCTGTGTATGACAAAAACTACAGCGTGTTTTTAAAGCTTTATCAAAACAACAAAAAACTTTTTCAACAGCTTAATTTGTAAAAATTAAGGGAGTGACAAAACAGAGTTGACAAGATATATCCCCCGCCAAAGGCGGGGGATATATCTAAAAAGTTAATCGACGCCATTGTCCATACCTAAAATTTATGGTTTGGTTTTTTGCACAGTTTCCCATTCGACAGGGTTTCCAACCGAAACGGATAAAAACATGTCGTGTTTTAAAAGTTCGGCTTTTATGTCGTCGATACAATCGTTTGCGTCTTTGTCGACAAACGCTTTGTCGTTGTATAAAAGATAATTTTTCTTTGCGTTTTGCGGAGTTAAATTAACCATAATAACGTTTGCGCCCGAAAGAAAACCCTTTATTCTGCCCTTTATCTCGATAGTCTCAAGCGCCGTTGTCGAGGGAATCATAGCTTTTTTAAGCGTCAATCTCGTAAGCGCAACCGCAAGCAACGTCTTGTGTAATGTTCCGCTTTTGAAATCTTTAAAAACAGAACTTTCGTGTGGAATAAACGGGCCAATGCCAACCATCTGCGGACCTAGCTCGCGCAAAAAAACCATGTCTTTTGCTAGGTGTCTGTCTGTTTGGTAGGGTGAGCCAACCATAAAACCTCCCCCCGTTTGAAACCCGGCTTTTTTAATAGAGTACAGACAATTTTTTCTGTGCTTTAAAGTCATGTTTTCGGGATGTAGTTTGTTATAGTGTTCGTCGTCCGCCGTTTCTTCGCGCAAAAGATAACGGTCGGCGCCGGCTTTTTTAAGTTTTATATAATCATCTTCGCTTTGTTCACCAACCGAAAGAGTTACGGCAACGTCGCTGTAGCTTTTTTTTATGTCTCGAACCATTTCGCAAAGCATGTCGGTTGTAAAATATCTGTCCTCGCCGCCTTGTAAAACAAACGTCCTAATTCCAAGGCTGTACCCTTCGTCGCAACAACTCATAATCTCTTGTTTTGAAAGACGATATCGGTTAACCTCTTTGTTTTTGGCGCGTATCCCACAATAAAGACAATCGTTTTTACAATAGTTTGTAAACTCGACTATGCCTCGTAAAAAGATCTCGTTATTGTAAAACTTTTTCTTTTGTTCAAGCGCAATGCCACTTATATATTCAAGGTCTTTCTCGGTTGCGTTCGCAAAGATATATTCGTATTCGTGCTCTGTTAAATTATTCTGGTTATTAAGCTTGTCTACAAGTTTTAAAACGTTGATAAATACCACCCCTTTAAACGGTTATCTTGTCGAGAATTCCCGAAAGTTTTGCTATCGCTATGCCGTAGTTAGTCATAGGAACTTTTTGCAAAACGGTTTGTTCAATTCGAGACAACACATATTTTTTTGTAAACATACAAGCTCCACAATGGATAACTAGGGAATATTTTGAAACGTCGCTTGGGAAACTATTTCCCGAAACAACGTCAACAGAAAGTTTTTGGCCGACTTTTTTTCTAAGCAAAGCCGGTATCTTAACGCGGCCGATGTCTCCGTCAAGCGCGTTGTGTGTACACGCTTCCGCGATTAAAACGCTGTCATTTTCAGATAGGTTGTCGATAGCTTTTGCGCCTTCGATAAAAACGTTTATATCCCCTTTATAAATAGCAAACAAGACGGAAAAAGAGGTTAGTTTGCTTTCTTTCGGTTTGTTTTGATACACAAAATCAAATATCTGCGAATCGGTTATGATAAGTTTCGGTGGACATTTTTGCGCCTTTAACGCTAAATCAAAGTTATCTTTTGTGCAACATATCGTCACACATTTGTTATCGAGCAAGTCGCGTATCGTTTGAACCTGTGGGAGGATAAGCCTGCCTTTTGGGGCTTGGATATCTTGTGGCATGACAAGCAAAACAACATCCCCTTTTTCAACAAAGCTGTCAACAATTCCGAGCCTGTCTCCGCTTTTCTCGATAAGTTCGCTAAGCTTTTTTGAAATCTCTTTGATATTTTCGCCCGTCTTTGCGCTAACCGCTAACGCTGTTGTCGAAAAAGTTTTTTCAATTTCTCTTGACAACTCTACGCTGTCCTCGACGTCGCTTTTTGTCACGACCGCAAGATACGGGATCTTTTTTTGGTTCAAAAGCGAAATCATATCTTGTTCAAACTGTGTTATCTCGCCAAAAAAACAAACGATTGCAACATCGGTTTTTGAAAGCATCTCTTTTGTGCGCTCAACTCGCTTTGCGCCAAGTTCCCCGACGTCGTCTATACCGGCCGTGTCGATTATAAGACATGCGCCAAGCGGGTGTATCTCGATAGCTTTTTGCACAGGGTCGGTTGTGGTTCCCAAAACCTCTGATACAAGCGAAGTTTCTTGATTTGTCATCGCGTTAATAAGCGAAGATTTGCCGACATTTCGTCTTCCCAAAATAGTTATATGTGTCCTATTGGCGTTTGGTGTGTTGTTCATTATGTTCCCTTTCGCTTAAAACCTGAAATCACGTTCGCCGTTTTTCATCTTTTCAATGTTTTGTATAACAACGTCGCGAACCTTTTCGTTTTTAATGTGATTAATTCGTTTTGTTATGTAGTTCTCGCCTATCTTTTTGGTGTCGTCGTCTGCGTAATCGGACAAAAATTCAAACAACGTAAGCAGTGAATTAGGCTCGCATACGTTTACAATCTGCCCCGATTTTGCAAGGCTCATAAATCGGTCGCCCGTTCGCCCTTCGCGGTAGCACGCTGTGCAAAAACTCGGGGTGTAGTTAAGTTCCAAAAGCCACTTGACGATATCCCCCAAAAGGCGTTCGTCCGAAAGCTCGAACTGTTGGTTTTCGACTTCTTTTTCTTCGGTGTAACCGCCAACGCTTGTTTTTGAACCACCGCTTATCTGGGAAACCCCTATGTTAAGAGCTTTTTCTCTTACTTCTTTCGATTCTCTTGTCGAAACGATAATCCCGGCATATGGCAAAGCTATTCTTAAAATTGCTATAATCTTAAGGAAAAGCTCGTCAGAAATTGAGTTTTTAAAATCCTCGACGTTTACATCATCGGCGGGGCAAATTCTCGGAACGCTCACGGTATGTGGGCCTACTCCGAATTTATCTTCAAGATGTTTCGCATGCATAAGAAGCCCAACTAGTTCATATTTATACAAGTTTAAACCAAAAAGAACCCCAAGCCCTACGTCGTCTATTCCGCCCTCCATAGCCCTGTCGATAGCCTCGGTGTGGTAGACATAGTCCGACTTTGGGCCGGTCGGGTGCAACGTTTCGTACATCTCTTTGTTGTACGTTTCTTGGAACAGAATATATGTACCTATCTCGGCGTCTTTTAGTTTTTTGTAGTTTTCGACCGTTGTCGCGGCTATATTTACGTTGACGCGTCTGATTGCTCCGTTTTTTTGTGAAACGGAATATATAGTCTTTATACTCTCCAAAATATAATCTATCGAACAGTTTACAGGGTCTTCCCCAACCTCAATGGCAAGCCGTTTGTGTCCATGTTGTTGAAGCGCTATTACCTCGTCTTTAATCTCTTGTTGAGACAGTTTTCTTCGTTTAATCTCTTTGTTTTTGAGATGGAACGGACAGTAGACACAGCCGTTTACGCAATAGTTTGAAAGATAAAGCGGAGCAAACAAAACTATCCTGTTTCCATATATATTGTCTTTGATTTTTTTCGCAAGGTCAAATATTTTTTGTAAAATCTCTTTATCGTCGCTTTCAAGCAAAAGGCTTGCTTCTTGAAAAGTTATGCCTTTAAAATCGCCTGCTTTTTCAATAATTTGGTTTAAAAGTTCCGTATTATCTTTATTTTGTTTTGAAAATTCAAGCGTTTTTAAGATCTCTTGATTATCGATAAATTCGGTTGCGTTGTTCGATTTACTGTTATACATTTTTATGGTCCTTTCAAATGTTTGATTATTTAAATTTTTGAATAAACGACTTTAGAGGTTATGCCGGAAAGTTTTCCGAGTTTGCCCGAAAGCGCGCTTATCTTGTCGGCCGGCGCGTCAATCACGATCGAGATAACGTTTACCATACGCTCTTTATACGGCAACCCCATACGCCCCACTATATAATCGGAATATTCCGAAAGCAGACGGTTTACCGTCTTTATGTTCTCTTTGTCGCTTTCGCTTTTTGCGTCCTCGATAATTATCCCTATTAACGCAAGTCGCCTGTTTGAAAAATCTGTGTTTTCTTGTGTCTTGTTTTGAAATTTATTTACTTGCTCCAAAGTGTCACGCTCCTTTACTTAAATTAAATATAAAAAAGCCCTGTTTCGCGCAAAACGAAACAGAGCATTGCAATACAAATAAAACTTAAAACAACGCGTTTTAAGAAAATTTTGAATACTACCTTTAAGCTCAAGTTATCTCTTTTGCGATTAGGTTATATTATTTATAAGTTTTAGTCTTTGCCCTCGGAACACCTCGGGCTTGGACGTTTGTTTAACTGTATATATCATATCAAGTTAAAACGATGTTGTCAATCAAATTTCGTTCATAATTATAGTTAGCTTTTTATATACATCATTAAAAACGACAAAAGCAAAATCTGAGATATCATAACAAACGGAAGCATTACAACAAACAAGGTTTTCTTCGTTTTATGCCGAACAAGCAACATTGCCAAAATCGCCCCAAAAGCTCCCATGAAAACGGCGGACAGCAAAAGAGTTTTCTCGCTTATGCGCCACATTCCTTTAATGGCAAAAAATTTGTCCAGGGCAAACAGCGAAAAAGAAATTAGATTTAATATAGCTATGAGTATAAAAATGTACATATATACCATTTGTAAAAAATATTTCTATGATACAATCAATGATTTGAATTGTCGGTTTATTCAAAACACAATTCGTTTATAATAATTTTTTGTCAGGGGGCGTAGGGGGCTATTTCGAATCCGCCCCCGGCACGCCCCCCGACACCCCCCGCTCCCCCCGAACGATTTAGGGCGACCCACGCCCTAAAAACCCGTTCCGCTTTTTGCGCTTTATAAACTGTATACAGCAAAAAGCTTGGTTGGCTATACTTTTTAAGACAGGATTTTGACGAAACTTTTTGATATGAAGTTTTTTAGCTTGTTGAACTATCGTTTATTCTTTCTCGCTAAAACAAAAAACAAAACCGCGGTTGCTATAAAACAAACGGCGACAACTATGCCACAATGCATAAAAAACTCGGCCGGTAAGATAGTTATTATTGGGTCTATCCTGTAATCAAAAATCCAGTAGTCGTTTGAAAAAAATATCTCGTGGAAAACCACAAACGCCCTGTCGAAATTTATGGCGAACGACGACATTAAAACTATCGGCAAAACAAGGGTGGTTATGCCGGAGGCAGTGTATAACGTCGGTTTGTCTTTTTTGCTTGTCGTTTTTATCATAAAAAACAGCAAAACGGCAGATACTAACCCTAACACGTAAAAGCCGATTAATATATATTTAACCTCTAAAAAATGAAACGCTCCGTTTTCGGAAAACGCAAGGCTTGGAAGCGAAAACTCATCAAAGTTAAACGGCGACAAAAAAGATATAACTGCGTTGTAGTTTTCTAGAATAACCTCTTTTGAAAGACCGCTTCGTTCGGGTATGTTAAGAAAGCCAATTTCAAGTCGATACAAAAAATCATTTGTCAAAAGCAACAAAAGCCCGACAAGTGTCGCCGTAAGCGTTGCAAAAATTCCGGTTACTATTCCTTTGATTTTAATCATCTATTTCCTCTTTTCTAATCGAAAATTCACAGCCACAGTAGTTTTGTCTGTAAATTCCGTATTTTTTACTAAGTTCGGTTGATGCCCTAAAACCATCTTGCTTTTTAAAATCGTTGAAAAGCCACAAAACACCAAACTCCCCTTCAAGCTCAACCCCTTTGCTGTTGATATATTCGCAGTTTTTGTGGGGGCTTATGCTAAGCGTTGAGCAAAAATAATCATATCCGTTTTGATTTGCAAAATCAGCCGTTTTTTCAAGCCTCAACGATATACATGCATCGCAACGTTTGCCGTGTTCCGGCTCGTCCTCAAGTCCGTTTGAAACTGCTAAAAACTCGTCGCTATCATATTGTGGCGCGATAAGTCCAACGTCAGGGTGGTGCATGCCGCAAAGCTTTTGAAGCTCAGCAAGTCTTTTTTCATACTCGTAAAACGGAAATATATTTGGGTTGTAGAAAAAGACGGTTATATCAAATTTATCTTCCAAAACGTTCAACACATGTGTAGAACAAGGAGCGCAACAACTATGTAACAAAAGCTTTGGTTTTTGCCCCTTTGGCAAAGACGAAATGATGTTTTGCATTTCTGTTTGAAAATTTTTCATTATAAGTATCTGTTCCCTTCTTGTTGCTTTAGGCGATCTTTCCGTGTCAGTTTATAAAACGCTAAGTTTAGGTTGTCATATCAACCGAAAACTACCAAACTAAACCCTTCGACAAAATGTTCATAATAATTTAACTTTTGTAAGTTATTATAACATGAGTTATACCTAATATGATACAACAACCGAGATGATTTTTAAAGTTGTTTTAAAGTGTTAACAAAATCAATTAGATGTGTTATAATGATATTTTAGAAATGGTTTTTATAAACACACAACGTAATAAACTGTCAACGAGTCAAAACGTCTCAACGAAACTTGGAGGGTTTTCCAAATGAATAACTTTAACAACAACGGACCATACAATCCGTATAATCAAAATAAACCGAATCCACAAGCTATGCCGCAAGGACAAGTTCCCCCAAACGGTAACGTGCCTTCCGGGCCTTTTGCGCCGGGAACGGGCGGAGTTTTCAAAGCAGGCGCGCAACCGCCCTCGCCGATGCCTCAAAACGGGGCAATGCCTCCCAACATGTTTCGTCAGGGTATGCCTCCTACGCAAACGCCGCAAAGCACGGTTCCTATGCGCCAACCTATGGCAGGACAACAAAACCCAAGCATGCCGACGCCGTACACGGCCGGCGCGCCTGTCCAAAACCAAACGTTTCGCGCGGGTAATCAAGCAGCTCCCGGTAGCGGCGGAATGTTTAGCGCAAACGAATTGAAACAGCTTGAAAGCTTAGCAAGCGACCCAAAGCTTGGCGTGGCTATTCCGGCAAACAACCAAAATCTAGACGACATCTTGGGAACGCTTGGTGTAAACGGCACTCAAAAGCCACCTAACACAACAAACCCAAACAATTTAGGCCAAACCGGAGTTGCTCCAAACCAAAACGAAACACAACCTTTGGACGACGGCGCCACTCCCACCGAACAAAATAAAAGACCCGAGCCGTTTGGCAAAAAACTTGAAAGCGACCTTAACGAAAAGTTCCCGTCGCTAGCTTCTCGCGTTCCGCCCCCTGCCCAAAATTCGCGCGCGAGGGCAAAGATTGCCGCAGGTTCGGGAGACGACGGTTCAAGCGGAACAAACGGCGACAAAAAAGCTTCGGGGTCGAAAGGCTCTAACGGCAACTCTTCCGGTAAAAAGAAAAAGAAAAAACGCGGCAAAAAAACAAAGCTTAGAATAGCTATGGAGATTTTGCTCGGGTTCGTGTGCCTTGGAATAATCGCCGGTTGCGGCGTGGCCGTCGCCATAGCTTCCTATGTTTCAAACGCAACAGCGGACGACGGAGACATGCTAGACCTCAACGCAGTTAAGCTTACCTATTCTACTATATTCATGGCGTACGACGAAACGGTCGGCGACTATGTCGAATATCAAAGGATCTATGATGGGCAAAACCGCCGTTGGATTGAACTGGGCGACATGCCGGATCATCTCATCGACGTTATCATAGCCTCGGAAGACCACGGTTTTTTTGAACACCAAGGGGTTGATTGGATAAGAACGATTGCGGCAACGCTTAATGCCTATACTCCGCTCGATCTTCTTCCCACAAGACAGGGTGGCTCAACGCTTACACAACAGCTTATAAAAAACATCACAACAGAAAACGAAGCTTCGGGAATTGAAGGTGCACTGCGTAAACTTCGCGAAATCTTCCGAGCACTTGTCATGGAACAGGAGTTTTCAAAAGACCAAATACTTGAATCGTATCTTAACACTATTAGCCTTTCGGGTACGGTTGCCGGAATTGAAGCCGGCGCAAACCACTATTTTAACAAGACGACCGAGGAACTAACCGTTGCGGAATGTGCCGCTATAGTTGTCATAACAAAAGCTCCGGTCGCCTACAGTCCGTTCGGAAATCCCGAAAGCAACAAAGACCAAAGAGACTGGGTCATAACCCAGATGTATGAAGAACTAGGATCCCTGACAAAAGCGGAATATGATGCCGCTATGGCGGAGAGCGACGCCATGACGTTCCCCGAAGAAGGTTACACCAACAGCGGCGAAGATATATATACGTTCTTTACCGACGTTGCAATAAAAGAGATTATAGAAGATTTTCAACTATACAAAGGCATGACGGCAGAGGAAGCCAACGACTATCTGTACACAGGCGGTCTCACGGTATACCTAACTATCGATCACGATATTCAACAAGCAGTTGACGACGCGGTTATCGACGCCGACGGAGATATTCTTTGGGAGGGACACAACCCCGAAGATGCCACCGAACCGGTCGAAGGGTCTATAGTTGTGCTTGACTATCAAGGGCAACTTAAAGGAATTGCTGGCTCAATTCTTCCAAAGGAAGAAAGCCTTGCTTTCAACTACGCAACCGAAGCACTTAAACAACCGGGGTCGACTATGAAGCCGCTAGCCCCCTATGCGCCGGCAATCGACACCGACAAGATACACTATTCAACCGTGTTTGTCGACAGCCCGATTTCAAACCTTGAAAGCAACTCGAAAGAAGAACCAAACTGGCCGAGTAACTGGGGCGGAGTTTGGACAAACCAACTCATAACAGTTGTTAGAGCTATTGAAGTTTCGCTTAACACGACGGCGGCAGCTTCGATGGACTTAATCGGAAGCAGTTTTGCGTTCGACTATCTCACGACACGTATGGGCCTCACGCTTAACGAAAGCTATTTCCCCAACAACGACCGAAACGCCGGCGGAGCTTTGGGGCTTGGGATGTTACAGGACGGAACAAACCTATACGACATGACGGCGGCATACATGGTTTTTGGCAACGGCGGACAGTTCTATGAACCGCACAGCTACACAAGGATTGTGGACAACCGCGGAGATGTCGTGCTTGACATGACACAACAAATCCAACCTATACAAGCGCTACAACCCGACAGCGCAATGGTTATGAACAAGCTTCTCGAAAGCGTTATGGACAGGGGAACGGGCAGCCGTTGGAACAACGCGGCGTTCGACCACCCCAACGGCCTTTCACATGCCGGAAAATCCGGCACCGCCGACGACGGAGCAGGCAACGCTACCGACCTTTGGTATATCGGTATGGACCCATACTATATCACCGGCGTTTGGGTAGGACACAAGACAAAAGTGCCTATTGAAGAAAAAACAGGCAACGGCTATTCAGCAAACCGAAGCGCTTGGAAATATGTCATGGAAAGAATAACAGAAGAACTTCCGTACAAAGATTTCCCTGTAGACGAAACGGTTGTTTCGCGCCAATACTGTAAAGTTTCGGGAGACCTTGCGACGACAGGATGTGTGACGGGAGAAACAAACGGTTGGTATAAGGCGAGCAACATTCCGCCCGTCTGCACAGCAACCGACCACAACCCGGAATTTATCTATGGATATACACCACCCGAAGCTTAGATAAATTTTCAAAACCAAGTGCTACAATAAAACAATTATAAACCCGAGAGATATCGTTAACTTTAATCGTTTAATCGGTATTTCTCGGGTTTTATGGTAAAAAATATTTGATAATAGTTAAAACAAGGAGAAAAAGTTTTGGATAACAAACAGAACACCGGCGACATTGTTTCAAGAATTGTCGCAATTGTAATCGCGATAGTTGTTGTGGTTGTGGGATACAATCTGTTTTCACAACAGCCGTCGTCCGACACGTTTCAACAGTTCTATCAAGCCGAGGTAACCGAAGTTTATGGAACCGATATACAAACTACGCTTGATTATTACGGCGACGAAATAATCTCGGGCAAGATAACCGAATTTAGCGCCACGATTAAATCGGGCGAGCTTGAGGGGCAACAGGTTCAAGTTCAACAACACCACGATGTTATGCTTGGAATGGTTTCATACGAAGTCGAAGTTGGCGACAACATAGTTGTGACCCAAACGACGTATGACAGCGCGCTTAGCAACCAATTTGTATACGCCCAACACAACAGAATTCCGGCTTTAATCGGAATAGTTTTGTTGTTTTTGGGGTTGGTTGTGCTTCTCGGAAGAAGCAAAGGTTTTTTTGCGATTGTTTCGCTTGCTTTCACCGTTGCATACATGCTTCTTTGTTTTGTTCCGGCGGTTCTTGGCGGTTCAAATGTATATAGTTTAACGTGGATATCGGCGATTATTATTATCGTTTTAAGCCTTGTTATCTTAAACGGATTAAACAAAAAAACCTGGTCCGCAATAGTCGGCAACGTCGGCGGGGTTGTGGTTGCCGGAATACTTTCGCTTTTGTCCAACGACATCTTCAAGATAAACGGTGTCGTCCAACAGGACGACATGTATCTTTTGAACCTTTCAAACGGCATGTCGCTCGATCTTATATCGCTTGTATTTGCCGGAATTATAATCGGCTCGCTTGGAGCGGTCATGGACGTTGCTATGACAATAGCCTCATCTATGCAAGAACTTTCGGAAAAGATGAAACACAGGTCGTTCAAAAGCATGGTGTCTTCCGGCATGAACATCGGCAAAGACGCGGTTGGAACGATGATAAACACGTTGATTTTAGCATATATCGGAAGTAGCCTCACGACGGTTTTGCTTTTGACATCATACAACTCGGGGACGCTTGCACTTTTAAACTTTGAGATGGTAACTGTCGAGATAGTTAAATCTGTGGTGGGCAGTATCGGAATAATTGCCGCCGTGCCGATAACTGTTTTGTTTTCAAGCTATATATTTAACAAATCAAAACCCGAAAGAGGGCTTAACGATTATGATAACTTTCAAATCGGACACAGCCCCGAAAAATTCAACGACACCGAACAGGCGTACGAAACGTTTTGGTATATGAAGTAAAAGCTAAAGGGCTGTGACAAACGTCGCAGCCCTTTAGCTTTATTGAAATTATAACTTTTTAAACTATGCTTTCTTTCTCTTTGAAACAACGTCAAAGATAACCGCCGCAAGAAGAACAAGGCCTTTAACAACCCTTTGATAGTTTTGGTCGATACCCATTATAGACATTCCGATGTTGATAACGCCCATAAGCGTTGCGCCGATAATAACGCCCGGAACAGTTCCGACGCCGCCATATGCCGAAGCGCCACCAATGAAGCAGGAGGATATAGCGTCCATCTCGTAGTTTTGTCCGTATGTAGGTTGAGCGGACGTCATTCGAGCAATCGTGACCATACCGGCGAGAGCCGAAAGCAGTCCCATGTTAACGTATGCAATGAAGTATACACGGTTTGTGTTGATGCCCGAAAGCCTTGCTGCCTTTTCGTTTCCGCCTACGGCGTAGAAATGGCGGCCAACCGTCGTTTTTGAAACTATGTAACCATAGATAACTACAACAAGTCCAACCCAGATAAGCGAAGTTGGGATGCCTTTATATTGGCTTAATTTAATAGTAATAAAAGCCACAACGCCAACTATTATTATGGTTTGAAGAATAGTTTTAGCCAAGCTGTCCACAGCGTAACCTTTTGCTATTCTTTTCATACGAGAATAAACAACCGAGGCTATGTAAACAAGACAGATTATCGCGCCAACAAGCAAAGCGAAATAGTTGCTTCCTTCCGGACCTCCCAAAAAATCGGGGATGTAACCGTCTGCGCCACCGCCGAAAAGGCGAACAAAACTTTCGTATTTTGCAATAGACAACGTTTTTCCGTTAAGTACAACGTTTGAAAGACCTCTAAAGATAAGCATTCCGGCAAGCGTAACGATGAAGGGCGGAACGCGGACATACGCTATCCAATAGCCTTGCCAAACTCCTACGGCAAGACCGATTAGAAGCATGAGGATTATTGCGAAGAACATGTTCATTCCGTTTGTCAAAAAAACTGCGCCGAGAGCGCCGACAAAACAGACGACCGAACCAATCGAAAGGTCGATGTTACCTCCGGTTAGTATGCAAAGCAACATGCCTACCGCAAGAATAAAAACATATGCGTTTTGAGCTATTAGATTGTTGATGTTTTGTGGCAAAAGAATTGCGCCTTCGCTTTGCAAAGCAAAAAAACCAACCACAAGTGCTAAAATTATTACCATGGTATATTTTTGTACAAAGCTAATAATTGTATTTTTTTGAATTGACTTATCCATATTAGTCGTTCCCTTTCTCGTTTTCCTTGATTGAAGTGTTTGAACCCTCGCTTGACTGGATCTTGTCCGACGCTGAACGTAAGATACACGACATGATCTTTTCTTGTGTTGCTTCTTTTGCGTCAAACTCTCCGACAACTCGGCTTTCGTTCATGACATATATGCGGTCGCTCATGCCCAGAACCTCCGGCATTTCGGAAGATATTATAACAACCGATTTGCCCGCCGCGACAAGCTCATTTATTATACAATATATTTCATATTTCGCGCCGACGTCGATACCCCTTGTCGGTTCGTCCAAAATCAAAATGTCTGGATCCGAGAACATCCATTTTGAGAGTAAAATTTTCTGTTGGTTTCCGCCCGAAAGATTTCCGACAATCTGTTCAACCCCTGTACATCTTGTACGCATTCTGTCGATATACTCTTTGGAAACGGCGTATTCCTTGTCTTGGTCTATAACAAGATTTTTTGAAACATCTTTAAGATTTGCAAGCGTTGTATTGACTCGAATTGGATTGGAAAGAATAAGCCCGTTTCCTTTTCTGTCCTCCGTAACGTACGCAAGTCCCATTGCAATAGCTTGTTTAACCGTATTCGGTTTGCTTTCTGTTCCGTTAATCTTCAAAGTTCCCGAAATGTTTGTTCCGTAGCTTTTGCCGAAAAGGCTCATTGCAAGTTCGGTTCTGCCGGCGCCCATAAGCCCCGAAATTCCGACAACCTCGCCTTTTTTAACGTTAATCGAAACGTCATTAACAACTTTTCTGTCGGTATAAATTGGGTGATGTACCGTCCAGTTTTTAACCTCGAGAGCAAACTCCTCTTTAACGGTGTTTGTTTCTCTTTTTGGGAAACGGTCGGAAAGCTCACGCCCAACCATTCCGTTTATGATGCGTTCTTCAGAAATTTCGTCTATACCTTTAACAAGCGTTTCGATAGTCTTTCCGTCTCGAATAACGGTTATCTCGTCCGCAACATACTCAACTTCGTTGAGTTTATGTGTAATTATTATACAGGTCATGCCCTCGGATTTAAATTGTAACAACAAGTCCAAAAGCGCTTTAGAATCGGTTTCGTTTAATGAAGATGTCGGCTCGTCCAAAATCAAAAGTTTTGCGTTTTTCGCAAGTGCTTTCGCAATCTCGACCATCTGTTGTTGTCCAACCCCTATTTCGGAAACCTTTGTGCGTGACGACATCTTAAGGTCAACCGTTTTAAGATGTTTGTCCGCTTCTCCATAGGTAGTGTCCCAATCGATAGCGTAGCTTTTACCCTGCTCGTTTCCAAGATACATGTTTTCCCCGATAGTCATCTCGGGAATAAGCGCTAGCTCTTGATGGATAATGACTATGCCTTTTTTTTCACTGTCGTGGATTTTGGCAAACTTACATACGTTTCCGTTGTAAAGTATATCCCCGGTATACGAACCAAACGGATACACCCCCGAAAGGACGTTCATAAGCGTAGATTTTCCGGCACCATTTTCCCCTACAAGCGCATGGATATGGCCTTTTTTAACCTGTAAGTTAACGTCGTCCAAAGCGCGAACGCCGGGGAAAAGCTTTGTTATGCCTTTCATTTCCAAGATATATTCTGACACTTTCTTCACCTCCGTGTAGTGTTTAAAATCTTAGGAAGTAGGGGCTATGTATAATGCATTTACAAACCGGTTGCATGCACTTTGCAAGTTGGTTGCATGCACTTTGCAAGTTGGTTGCATGCAATTTGCAAGTTGGTTGCATACAATTTACACACACCCCTTACTTCCCAAAAAAGGGGCAAGTTTATAAAACTTGCCCCTTTATATTTGTTGAGACTAGCCTTCAAGTTGTTCTTGAGTATAGTATCCTGTGTCGATAAGCAAAGCTTGGATATCGCCTGCTTCAGCTGCTACAGGCTCACAAAGGTATGAAGGGATAACGCCTGTTCCGTTGTCATATGTTTCTGTGTCGTTAATGGGAGGTTCAGAACCTTTCATGATTGCATCAACCATTTCAACAGTTCTTGCTGCAAGGTCACGAGTGTCTTTGAAAACAGACATCGATTGTTTTTCAGCAAGCATGTTTTGAACCGAAACGATGTCACAGTCTTGTCCTGTAAGAACAGGATAGTTTCCTGTGTAGTTAGCTTCAAGCGCAAGTGCTACGCCTTGAGCTGTCGAGTCGTTAGAAGCGAGAACTGCGTGGAGTTCTGTTCCATCGGCATAGTTTGTTGCAAGGATGTTGTCGAAACGTGATTGAGCTGCGTCTGTTGCCCAGTTAGCTGTTGCAACTGCTGCTTTTTCTGTTTGGCCCGAAGGAGTTACAAGTGTGCCAGCGTCAACATATGGTTGAAGAATGCTCATTGCTCCGTCGAAGAAGAAGTTGATGTTGTTGTCGCCGGGGTCGCCGGTGATGTATTCGATGTTGAACGTTGCGTCGCCTGCGTTGTCGAGGTCGAGAGCGTCAACGATGTATTGGCCTTGTTTTACACCAACATCCCAGTTGTCGAATGTTGCGTAGTAAGAAACTGCGTCAGAGTCCATGATTAGGCGGTCGTAAGCTATAACAGGGATTCCTGCGTCTTTAGCTTGAGCCATAACTGTTCCAAGAGCAGAACCGTCGATAGAAGCAACAACGAGAACTTCACAGCCACCGGCTATCATGTTTTCAAGTTGCGAAACTTGTGTTGCGATGTCGTTTGCAGCATATTGAATGTCTACTTCGTATCCTGCTGCGATGAGTTGTTCTTCCATGTTAGCGCCGTCTTGGTTCCAACGTTGAAGATCTTGTGTCGGCATAGCAACGCCAACTTTTCCGCCTTCAGCGACAACTTCGCCTTCTGGTGCGGGTGTGGGTTCTGCTTCGGTTGTTGCGGGTTCGCTTGCACAACCAACAATTGCAAATGTCATTGCAACTACGAGAAAAAGAGCTAATAATTTTTTCATTTTTTTCTTCCTTTCAATCTTTGAAGTACTCTTACTCAGTACTTTAAATTTGAGCTTGCATAAAGCAAACTTCAGCTTAAGCGACTTTGTGTCGCTCGCTTGTGTTATCTTAAACTTAATTTTTACTAAAGTCAATACTTAATGCTGCTTTGTAAACATTGCTGTATGATTGCACAATTTGAGCGTTTATTTTTCGGCAACCACAACAAACAATCGAAATAATTTAATTTAAGAAATGAAAATATACAGAATAAATATAATAAAATCTACAATTACAACCAAACCAGTTTACGAAGCAGTCTTTTTATTTGAAATTGCTGTAAATTTATTTTGTGTGCATTTTCGACATTAACTTAATATTTAGTTTATAATTAAGCGAAGTTATGCAAAAATTAATAAATTTTTTTTGCAAAACACTTGAAGAATTCAATAAAATTTAGTATTCTACTTAATATAGGTATAAAACCAACAAAACTCCGAAGTATATTTATCATAATTTGAAACAATTACTTTAAATCGCCTAACCGCAGATAGGACACATGAATAAAAATAAATCATGTCCGTTTTTTCTTGAATGATTTTTTAATACTAACTCTCGCTTTTGAAAAGCGATTAGTATAAGCAAGCTCAGAAAGGAGCCGCGCTATGCCGAACATAACCGCTAAAATAATAGCCGAAATGCTCGGCATATCCCCTGCTGCCGTTTCGTTTGCATTAAACAACAAACCGGGGGTCAGCGATGAAACACGAGAACTCATACTCGAAAAAGCGCGAAGTCTAGGCTATGTCGCGACAAGCAAGCAAAGCTCTCATGTTGCGACAAAAGCTATCTGCTATCTCGTGGTGGTTGGCGAACTAACAAGTGTGCTTGAACATAGCACCTTTTCGACGTTAGTTTTACAAGGGATTGAAAAAACCGCCGCCGCCGTAGGCTATGCAACAGCGGTTAGATATCTTAACATTTCGCAACTTCAAGATCCGCAAACCCTCGAATATTTCAGCAAGGTTGACGGCGTCGTTTTGCTTGGAACCGACCTTGGCGAACAACACCGCCAACTTCTTAAACCTTTGATGCACACGTTGGGAAACATCCCCCTAGTTATAACGGACAACGATGCTTTCGCCGACATTTCGGATACTATATGCAACGACAACTCCGCAGCCGCCAAAACCGCTATACAACATCTTGTGGATCGTGGCTGTAAAACTATCGGATACATCCGTTCTCGGCGAAGAATTCCGACGTTAGACGAACGCGAACGCGGAACATTAAGAACACTTTCCGAGCTTAACTTAGCTCCACACACGATCTGGAGCATTAGCGTTGAATCGGACAATGCATACACCGATGTGTTGAAACTTCTTGAAGCAGACCCAAAACTTCCTGACGGTTTTTTTGTTGAAAACGATGTTATGGCGGTCGCCGCGATTAGAGCCCTTCAAACAAAAGGGATAAATATTCCCGAACAAGTATCTATAATCGGCGTGGACGACGCGCCGGTTGCCGAGATGGTCATTCCGCAACTTAGCACAATCCGTTCCCACGCAACCGAGATGGGGGAATGGGCTATGCGTTTAATTCTTGTAAGACAACAAGAGCTTGAACAACCAAAAACAAAAGCAAAACCATATATTCAAGTTCATGTTAAAACGTGGCTTGTCGAGCGCGACAGCGTGAGAAAAGCCGAAACCGATTTCGAGCAGTAAATTTTTTTATTGTTTCAGGGCGTCGCTCCCTACTACCTTGTGTCAATCAAAACTTTACAAATACCCTCTCAGTCACTTCGTGACAGCTCTCCCAAAGGGAGAGCCATTCCCTCGGCTCTCCCTTTGGGAGAGCTGTCAATCTCGGATTGACTGAGAGGGCAAATGAAAAAGTACGCGTGTAAACTTTTGGATTTTGCGAAGTAATAGGGGCGGTCCTGCGCGACCGCCCGAAACCTTGGATTTACCATTGATTTCGGGCGAACACATAGGTTCGCCCCCTACAGTTTTTGTGCATTATGACAATTTCGTCACAGCCCCTTCAGTGCTTTTCCGACACACTAAAAGCCGCAGAAATGTTGAAATTTCTGCGGCTTTTTTTGATTATTTGATTGTTTGACTATACTGCATTCAAAATATCTGTTGTTAAAAACAGTTATTTTTTAGAATAATCAATAAGATTTTTCTTTGACTCAAAATCAAACAGATGCGAAAGAGCTCCGTCGAATGTGAAGTTAATTTCATCTCCAACCTTAAATCCGCCTTTGAATTCGTCGGGGATTTCGGTTACTTGAACGCGCACAACGATGTCGATGCCGCTTTCGGTTGCGGCGTGGAGATGGATTTCGCTACCCATCATCTCGGAAACGTCGATCTTGCATTTCATCGAATTGTTGCCGGCTTTTCCGATAGTCATGTGTTCGGGACGAATTCCAAGCGCAATCTTTTGCGAATCGATGTTCCCTGCTTTGAGACCATCAACAATTGTAGAGGGAAGCGCAATCTCTGCGCCTTCAACCGTCACGCTGTATCCGTCGCCGTTTTTGGTTAGTTGAGCGTCAAAGAAGTTCATTTGGGGCGTTCCGATAAATCCGGCAACAAAGATGTTTGCGGGATGATCGAAAACTTCTTGGGGAGTTCCAACTTGTTGGATATAACCGGCGCTCATTATAACGATACGGTCGCCAAGCGTCATAGCCTCGGTTTGGTCGTGGGTAACATATATAAATGTTGTGTCAATTCTGCTGCGAAGTTTGATTATCTCTGCCCTCATTTGGTTACGAAGTTTTGCGTCGAGGTTACTTAGAGGTTCGTCCATCAAGAAAACTTTTGGGTCACGAACTATGGCGCGTCCTATTGCGACACGTTGACGTTGACCGCCCGAAAGAGCTTTCGGTTTTCTTTGTAAAAGTTCTGTGATGTGAAGGATTTCGGCGGCTTCTTTAACCTTTTGGTCGATAACTTCTTTCTTTTCTTTGCGAAGTTTTAAAGCAAAAGCCATGTTTTCATAAACCGTCATGTGTGGATAAAGCGCATAGTTTTGGAAAACCATTGCGATGTCTCTGTCTTTCGGCGCTACGTCGTTGACAAGCTTATCGTCGATGTGAAGCTCGCCCGAGGTTATCTCCTCAAGACCCGCAACCATTCTAAGCGTTGTCGACTTTCCGCAACCGGACGGACCAACAAGAACGATAAACTCTTTGTCTTGAATTTCAAGATTAAACTCGTGAACTGCCGTTACGTTACCTTCGTAAACTTTTTTGATGTTTTTTAATGATACATTGGACATAAACCAAAGCCTTGATAAAACGCGAATTTTCGCATTAAATCTCGCAGACGGTAAAGCAAAATCACCGTCGCCTTACGACAGGTCTCCACACTGCCGCACCGCAGGCCATGCGGTAAAGATAAGCCTCCTTCTTTTTTGCTAATAGCTATAATATGGAGTAGCTACCGGCAAATCAAATAAAATAAAATATATTTTGAAAAATTTTAAACTCTATTAAAGAACTTAAAATATTTTCTATAACATTATAACAGTAAACAAACTTCAAAACAATAGTTTTTATCCATCTTAAACACAATTTGGTCATTTGTTATATTGTTAAATGTTTTTTTTGTTAACAATTCCAAATTTCAACCCAAATCATGTGTACAGCATTTTTCATTCAAATATCTGTTCAATGTGTAAAAGCAACGCTTTTTTAAATGCCTGTTCAAACAAAGGCGAAACATACCCTGTTGCCGAATTTCTTATCGCGGTTTTTTGAATCAAGCTTACAAAACACATAGGATAAAGACCGGTAGCGAGCGCAAGACACACCACCATAAACTCTTGAATTTTCTCGTCCGATTTACAACCGGTTGAATATTTTAAACATTCATGTATCGGTGTTTGATATAACGCTATGTCTTTTTTAAACTTTGTAAGCGCCGCAAGCGACACGTTTTTTTCAATCTTAGTATAAAGAACCGCATATAAATCCATAAACTCGGGCGAGTTTAAAAACGCCTTTGTAAAGATATCCGCTATCTTTTCGTTGCTGTATTCGGTGTCCTCCATAAACGACCTTGAAAGAACCGCCGTAAGTTTACCCATGTAATGTAAAACAAGCGACAACATAATCTCTTCTTTTGTTTTAAAATACTTATAGATTGCGGGTCGTGTAAAGTTTGTGTTTTTTGAGATTTCAAGAAAATTAAGCTTTTCAAGCCCGTCTTTTTCGTATATCTCAATAGCACAGCGCATAATTTCGTTAACCCTGTTTTCGATCTGTTCGCTCGTTCTCGCCCTTTCAAATTCCATCTCTTACCCCTCCGTATATGTATATTATAACATATAACTTACATGTTGCAAATTATCAATTGTCTGTGACAATTTGTTGTCAACGAGAGAGTGGACAAAAAGAGTTGATTTAGATATATCCCCCGTCAACGACAATTTGTTGACTTTGTTAGTAAAAATCAGTATAATAGAAATAATAAACACAGTGTTAATTAAATTCCTACTGTACAAATCGAAAGGTAAATATTATGCAATATAGAAAACTTGTTAAAAACGGCCCCGACGTTTCGCTTTTGGGTTACGGTTGTATGAGGTTCCATACCAAAGGAAACTCGGTCGACAAGCCGCTTGCTTTTTCCCAGATGAAGCTTGCGTTTGATAACGGCGTCAACTATTTTGACACGGCGTATCTCTACCACGGCGGAAAAAGCGAAGCTTTGCTGGGCGAGTTTATCAAACAAAATAACATACGCGACAAAGTATATATAGCGGATAAACTTCCCTCATTTATAACAAACAAGCCGGAACAAATCGAAAAATATTTCAATACTCAACTGAAACGTCTCGACACAAATTATATAGATTTCTATCTTATGCACATGCTTTGCAGTCTTTCGGATTGGGAAAAACTAAAGCGTTTTGGAATAATAGATTTTATCAACGAGAAAAAAGCCTCGGGTCAAATAAAATACATCGGTTTTTCGTTCCACGGAAAAGCAGAGGAGTTTATCAAAATTCTTGAAGATTACGAATGGGATTTTTGCCAGATACAGTTTAACTATCTCGACGAAAACAACCAAGCCGGTTTAAACGGACTTAAACGCGCCGAACAGCTTGGAATAGGGGTTGTTGCCATGGAACCGTTACGCGGCGGTGCGCTTGCCGCGAAAGCTCCAGACAAGGCAAAAGAGATTTTCAAAGGATACAAGCAACAGTTAAGCCCGGCTTATTGGGCGTTGAGATTTGTTATGAACCATTCGGGGATTGCTACCGTTTTAAGCGGAATGAACGAAAACGACCACATCGAAGAAAACGTAAGGGTCGCAAGCGTAACCGAAGCGGGCTCGATGTCACAAGAAGAAATAGATGTTATAAACGACGTCAAAAATGTATACAGCGAACTTATGAAGGTTCCATGTACCGGTTGTGGTTATTGTGTTCCATGTCCGTTCGGTGTTGACATTCCGAACATATTCAGCGATTATAACAGCGTCTATTTTTTTGGAGCAAGACGATTTTTCAAGTTTCAATACGCCGGAAAATGTGCCGGAATTTTGGGCGAAAAATCCGGCGCAAATCTTTGCACCGACTGTGGGAAATGTAAAAAACATTGTCCGCAAAACATAGACATTCCGGTTAAACTTAAAGAGGCACACAAAGAACTGGACAGTAAAGTGTTACGTTTTGCTCTTTCGATTGCGTCTAAATTCATTGTTAAAAGATAACTGTCGCAACACTTGTTTCAATATAATGAAATTAATCCAACAAAAAACGCAAAGGCGAATCGATTACCGCCTTTGCGTTTTTTATATGTCAAGATTATTTTACTATAATGTATTGTATATTAGTCTTCTTTGTCTAGCTTTGCCGGAAGAACCAAGTTGAGAACAACCCCCAAAACAACCGCAATGAAAAGGCCCGAAAGGCTAAAATTAATCGAACCTATCGTTATAGGTATTCCTGTGGACGATCCGGCGGAATATGTCGCCATCGAAACGCCTATGCCTGTGCAAAGGATAACCGCAACGATAAGAAGGTTTCTCGAGTTTGAAAAATCTATATTAGCGTCTACTATTGAACGAAGCCCGATAGCCGCTATCATTCCGTATAAAACTATGCCAACTCCACCGATTACGGGGTTTGGTATCGAGCGCAAAAACCCACCGAATTTTCCGACAAATCCCAAAACTATCGCAAACACCGCCGCAAGTTCAAGCACGAAAGTGTTATAGTTTTTTGTGGTCGCGAGAACAGCTGTGTTTTCCGAATATGTTGTGTTTGCGGGTCCTCCGAGAAATCCTGCCGTTAGCGTTGCAAGTCCGTCGCCCATAAGGGTCTTTGAAAGTCCCGGATTTTTCAAGAAATCTTTTCCGACAACCGTTCCGTTACTTGTTATGTCTCCGATGTGTTCCATAAACGTTACAATCGCGACGGGCGCAATTGTAAGTATTGCTGTCAAGCTAAACTCGGGTAGGGAAAAGAACGTCGCCCCGGTTGACGCGTTTTCAACCGTAGTGAAAGGCATGTTAATCCATGGCGCAGAGGCTATCGCGGAAAAGTCGAGCGTATACACCCCAAACAACGAAAGTATCAAACAGAAGATATATCCCGAAACCATTCCGATAAGGATTGGAACTATCTTGAAAAATCCTTTCGCATATATAGCCGCGCCCAAAATCGACGCTATCGTTACAAGTGCTATTAAAACATCTATGCCGTTTGGTGCGTACGAACCGTCCGCAAAAAAGCTGTTTAGTATTCCGGTCGAGTTGTTGACGGCGGCATATCCTAGCCCCAAACCGATTACGATTATAACGGGTCCCGTTACTATGGGCGGAAACAGTTTTCTAATTCGTTCTACCCCTACAATCGAAACTATGACAGAAAATAAGAGATACATAAGCCCTGCGGCTATTATTCCGCTTTGCGCTTTTTGTACCCCTTCAGTTGTGGTTATCGCCGAAACAACCGGTATAAATGCAAACGACGATCCGAGAAACACCGGAACTTTAAAACTTGTGCAAACGTGGAAGATAAGCGTCCCTATCCCTGCGCAAACGAGGGCGGTTGAAACCGAAAGCCCCGTTAACATCGGAACCAAAACGGTAGCTCCAAACATTGCAAAAAGATGTTGGACTCCGAGAAAAAGATTTTTTGGAGAAAGCGATGTGTCGCGGTCTTGAACCGGTTGAGTTGTTTTAGAAGACATTTTAATTGTTACCTTTCTGTTAGTTGTTTTGTTGAATAATGACTTGGTTTTTTCCATCGAGTTGTTCAACCCAAACCTCAACTTGCTCGCTTGTCGATGTCGGAACGTTTTTCCCGACATAGTCGGGTCTTATCGGAAGCTCGCGATGTCCGCGGTCTATTAAAACCGCAAGTTGAATTGATTTAGGACGCCCCGCCGAGATAATAGCGTCGATAGCTGCCCTAACCGTTCTTCCGGTGTGGAGCACATCGTCTACTATAACGACTTTTTTGTCCTTAAGGTCAAGGTCAATTACAACAGAATTTTTTTGTGTAAAATCAAACTCGATGTCGTCACGGTATCTTGTGATATCTATCTCGCAAACGGGGACTTCCGTTTGTTCGATAGAGCTAATCTTTTGGGCAATGGTTCCGGCAAGCGTAACGCCTCGTCTTTTAATTCCGGCGATAACTACGTCTTCGACTCCTTTGTTGCGTTCTATAATCTCGAAAGAAATTCTATGAAGCGCGCGGTTTATCGCAACTTCATCCATTACCATTGCTTTAACCATTTTTCGACCATCCTTGTTGTTATTTTTTCGCACAAAAAAACTCTATCTTTAGATGTCGATAGAGTTAAAGGTTTTTTGATAGCTCAAGCGTCAACCACAAAAAAGCGGCAAACAAAACAAGCAGATATTTTCAAACCTTGTCAATCTCTCTGTATCGACTTAAAGGGTTGTTTTCCTAGTTGGAAATGATACCACATCTAAACTCATTTGTAAATAGTTTTTTTTAAGATTTTTGTTTTTTGTTTTTGAAATATCTGAATTTTTCTAAAAGAGTGTTCTTTTTTTTCTGCTGATATGGTATATTATATATATAATCTCTGCCTTGCGGCGGAGCTAAAGAATGGGCATTTATATGAAATATATGAAGTTAATAATAAAAGTTACAGCGTTGGTGCTTTTGGCCGTCCTGTCCGCTCTTGTGTGGTTTGGCGATTATCTCCCAACCCAACAACAAGCGATAGCCAACATCCAACACCCCGACTGGGTTGAGTTTGTCGAACAGCAAACAGAGGAACCCTCCCCAAGCGATCCCGCCGTAGACCCTAATGTTATCCCGGTTGGCGATATCCTTTCGGAAAAAGACACCCTTTTGTACAACGCCATTATTAAAGGTATCGAGGACGGCGAAACACAAGTTGTCATTGAAAACACAAACTATGACGAACCGTCGATTCAAAAGATAATAGACTACATGGGTTATAACAGCCCGGAGTTTTTCTACATCTCTTTCTTTGACACCCATTTTATAATCGATTCATACGGCACAGCCGTCAACCTAACGTATACCTACAGCGCGGCAGATTTGGAACAACGCATAAAAGATTTCGAGGCCGCAATTACCTTAGCGGTTAACGAGGTTAAAGCTCAAAACTTTACCACACAATACGAAACCGCGGTTTATATATATGATTATCTTATTAGAAACGTGTCATACGACTACACTTTAAGCCGAACAGACATCCACAACGCATATGGCGCGCTTGTCAACAAATCGGCGGTGTGTGACGGTTATGCGTTGGCGTTTTCTCTTATAGCCGACCGCGTCGGTATCGACAGCTATGTTGTTATAGGGGACGACACAGACCCCGAAACCGAAGAAGGACACGCTTGGAACAAAGTTCAATTAGACGGAGTTGTGACAAATCTTGATGTGACGTGGGACGACTTAGACCTTGAGGAAAACACCGACGTAGAGATAGCGTCCAACGCGGTAAGCCACGCATATTTCGGCATATCGGATCAACAGCTTGCAATAGACCACATAACGAACAACGAAGTATCTGTTCCTCTGCCGGCCGGCCAAGACATAAACTGGTTTGACAAAAACGGATTCACCTGTGCCGACCCTTCCGAAATAACCGATGTTTTAGCAAAAGCTTTAAGCGACAACCTTTCGGGGCAAGCGGGATACTTTGAAGTTAAGATAACCGACCCCGAGGAATTTAACAGTTTCACATCGGAATATGAAGGCGGCGTAGACGCTATAATAGAAATAGCAAACGAACTTCAAGAAGAAAAAGAGGGGCCTCTTTTCCAAACAACCGCGTCGTTCCCGATAACCCACGAAGAAATAGGAACCGTTCTTGTCGTTTGTCCCATTGAACAAGAATAATCAAAAGACATATTAAAACCTTTAGAGCGTTGTCGCGTTTATCGTTGATAACGCTCTTTTTTAACCTAAAATTTGTGTTAAAATGGCTTATTTGCTTTATTTTAAAATATCCCTTGCTATTTTAAAATATGTGTGCTATAATACGTTTCGCGTTCAATTACTTGAATAATATAAAGGTGGATGGTGCATCCGCCTTTTATTTTTTAACTAACCACCTAAACTACAACATTATCTGCTATAAAGGAGCAAACTTGACTACTTTTAAACAACTAGAACTCCACGAAAACATGATGCGCGCTATCGACAAAATGGGTTTTGTCGAAGCAACCAACGTTCAAGCCGAAACTATTCCTTTGATAAGGGAAGGCGTTGATATCCTAGCGCAATCACAAACCGGCACAGGCAAGACGATGGCTTTTGCAATTCCATGTGTCGAACGTATTAACCAAGACATTCCGAGCATACAAGCTCTTATTCTCTCCCCTACCCGCGAGTTAGCCCAACAATGTGGCGACGAGGTTAGAAAACTAACACGTTATATGCCCCATGTTAAAACCGCAAACATATACGGCGGCGGAGATTATAAAACCCAGTTCCGTGAACTTAGACAAGCAAACTTGGTCATTGGAACGCCCGGTCGAATTATGGACCACATGAAACGCGGAACGCTTAAACTTAAAAACCTACAGATGATTATACTTGACGAAGCGGACGAGATGTTAAACATGGGCTTTAAAGAGGATATCGAAACGATATTAAAAGACGCGCCGGAAGACCGCCAAACGCTTCTTTTTTCCGCAACTATCCCAAAAGGCATTCTCGAGATTACGCGCAAATTCCAAAACAACGCAACAAGGATAGACCTTGTAAAAGACAAAGCGACTATAAGCGCGATTAAACAAATCTATGTTCAAATTCCGAGAAACTGTAAAAACGACGCGTTAAACCTTCTTTTACATTACTATAAACCAAAACGCAGCATAGTTTTCGCTAACACCAAAAGTATGGTAGACGAACTTGCACAAAAACTCTATGATTTTGGATTTTCCGCAAGGGGTCTCCACGGCGACATGCGCCAAAACCAAAGAACCGCCGTTATGTCCGATTTTAAAAACGGTAAAACCGAAATTCTAATCGCAACCGATGTCGCCGCGCGCGGAATCGACGTAAACGATATTGATTTTGTTTTTAACTATGACATACCTAAAATGTCGGAATTTTATGTCCACAGAATAGGCAGAACCGGCCGCGCCGGAAAAGACGGAACCGCCGTCACGCTTTGTTGCGGTAGACCACAATTTTTAGAGCTTTTAGATCTTTCAAAAAAGCTTAAATGTGAAATCGAAGAAATAGACATGCCGACGGTTGACATGATAAGTTCAAACGACGTCGAGCGCAACGTTAAAACTATCGAACAATCGATAGACAAACAACCTTCATCACACACTCAAATGATAGTTGACCGATTGACCGAGCAAGGTTTTTCGCTTGAACAAATCTCGTTGGCACTTGCCGACATAGCTTTTTCTAGTACAGACAAAGGACTTGTCAACCTGCCTGAATTTAAAAAGAGCAAGCTTGAAAAGCCAAAATCCGGCAAAGGCGAAAAAGGCCGTTCATACAAAAACGACAACACTAACTATGGCAAGTTAAAATTAAGCATAGGCCACACTTCGAGATGTTGCCCTAACCACATTGTAGGCGCGATTACCGAACGAACCGGCATAACGTCGAAACTTATCGGCAAGATTATAATCGACAAAGATTATTCGCTTGTCGAAGTTCCAAACGACATGGTCGAGGCTATTGTTGGCGAAACAGCAAACCTTAAAATCTGCGGAAAATCCGTTTCGGTAACGGCGTATAAGACGGGTTCATACGGCGGAAAAGGTTCAAAATCAAGCAAACATTCCTATTCCGACCGACACAAAAAACACGAAACAAAATACGGCAAAAACAAAAAGATAAGAAACCTTAAGTTTGCCGGTTAACGTTAACGAAGGGGCTGTGACGAAATGTCACAGCCCCTTCGCTTATAGTCAAGTCTTTTTAAAACGCAAGAATAATTTTTTCGCTTTTCGTGTTTTTACATGTCGGCTTTCCACAATCCATGTAGATTACAGTAAGCAAACACCGCTACCGGCTCGTCGTCTACAAAGCTAAACGAAACTTTTG
>CAYJJR010000014.1:0-38410 GCA_964370565.1 uncultured Oscillospiraceae bacterium
GTTGTAGGAAGTCTTCTCTTATACTTCTTGATGTTTCAAGCGTTACGCGGTCTTTAAATCCAAGCGCATCGATACCGACTAGTCGAACAATTTCTTCAAGTTCTGATTCTTCTTGAAGAAGTTCCATCGTTCTTCCGACAAGTCTTTCCCAATCGGGGCTAATGTTTTTGCCAAACCAAGCGCCCATTGTTTCTCTATAAAGCGAATAGCTTGTAAGCCAGTCGATAGCCGGGAAATGTCGTCTGTATGCAAGGTTTGCGGAAAGTCCCCAGAAAACTTTAACTATTCGAAGCGTAGCTTGCGAAACAGGTTCCGAGGTGTCTCCTCCCGGAGGTGAAACTGCGCCGATAGCGGTTATAGCTCCCTCGCGTTTGTCCGAACCCAAGCAACGGACAATTCCGGCTCTTTCATAGAACTCGGCAAGACGTGACGAAAGATACGCAGGGTATCCCTCTTCACCGGGCATCTCTTCAAGACGTCCCGACATTTCACGAAGAGCTTCCGCCCAACGAGAAGTAGAGTCCGCCATGATAGCTACTTTGTATCCCATGTCGCGGAAATATTCCGCAATTGTAATACCGGTATATATAGAAGCTTCACGAGCCGCAACCGGCATGTCTGATGTGTTTGCTATGAGAACGGTTCTTTTCATAAGAGGAAGACCGGTTCTCGGGTCTTTAAGCTCGGGGAACTCCATAAGAACGTCGGTCATCTCGTTTCCGCGCTCTCCGCAACCAACATAAACAATGATGTCGGCGTCTGCCCATTTAGCAAGCTGGTGTTGAACAACGGTTTTTCCGCTTCCGAAAGGACCCGGAATAGCCGCAACGCCACCTTTTGCTATTGGGAAAAGAAGGTCGACAATTCTTTGGCCGGTGATCATAGGTTCTGTCGGAGCTTTCTTTTCTGCGTATGGTCTTCCCTTACGTACAGAACAATATTGAAGCATAGCAACTTCTTTAACCGTTCCGTCCTCAAGTTTAATCTTTGCAATTATCTCTTCGATAGTTGCGCTTCCGTCAAGTATGAACTCAACTTTACCTTTAGCGCCTACCGGAGCCATTACTTTGTGTAAAACTGCGGGGGTTTCTTGAACCGTTCCGAGAACGTCGCCCGGTTCAACCTCGTCCCCGACTTTAACTGTGGGTTTGAACTCCCATTTAATCGTTCTATCTAACTTCGGAAGGTCAATACCTCTTGTTATACGGCTTCCTTCTGTTGCGAAGATAGTTTCGAGCGGACGTTGAATTCCGTCGAAAATTCCGCCGATAAGTCCCGGCGCCAGTTCGACCGAAAGCGCTTGTCCTGTGGCGTAGACAGGTTCGCCGGGTCCTAGTCCCGCCGTTTCTTCGTAAACCTGTATCGACGCCAAATCTCCGCGAAGTTCGATAATCTCTCCTATAAGACGTTTATCGGAAACCCTTACAACGTCATACATCTGAGAACTTTTCATTCCGCTAGCTACAATAAGCGGACCTGCAACCTTAACTATTGTTCCGATTGCCGAGTTGTTTTTATTCTCCATCCAATCTATTCCTCATTTCCAAAAAGGATATCGGCGCCAATCGCCTTTTCGATATTTTGTTTAATCATCTGCATTCCATAGCCTTTTGAGCCAGAGCTGTCCGGTATTGGTATTATCGACACGTTAGGGTCGGTTAGATACTTTTCGCAAGCTTCCTTAAGACTTATGGCGTAACTTTCAGTTATATAGATAACCGCCACTCCGTCGCGCGCAAACTTGTGCATAGCCTTTTCCGCCTCTGATACGGTCGAAACAAACGCAGTTTTTGCTCCTATGGCTTTCCAAAGCATTACGGAATCTTTTTCGCCTATAACGGCAATGTTTTTATTTTCCATATGTTTCTCCCACCCCACTACGCATTAGCTTTGCTCGAACGCTTTTTGGCAAACATACTACGAAGTTTGCGGCATTCGGCAAGCTTTGCTTGTAGATAATTTATAACGGGAGTTATCGAGAATGATTCGTTTCTCTCTTGATAGATTATATCTCCCAGTATCCCCTCAACTTTAATCCTAGCGCTCGACAATCCTTCGTCTTCGTAGATGTTTAAAATTTTAGAGATATCTTTCGGATACCCAACGCCATGGAGTCGCTCGTGGACTATTTCGGACGGAGCTTCCAAAACCGAGACCAAGTCTTCTCTTGGTATGTTTCCGCCTTCGATTATAAGCGGCATAAACGTAAGCGCATTATAACCGAGTTTTCGACCTCTGAAAAGCGACAACAGGTTGGTATAATCTATCTTTTCTATGAAATATCTGTTAAGTGTTTCGTCTTTAAATTCAAGTAGTTTTGCAAAGATTACTTTGTAAACCGCTGTGTCAACCTCTGCACAGATAGCTTGAATGTTTGGTTTTTCGGAACGCGAGAGAACCACCAAGGCTTTTTCAATTATCTCACGGTAGCTTTGTGGAATATCAAAAAAGATCTGTTCCTCAAAAGCTCTTTTTAAAAGAAGCGGCTCCACCGTTCCGATTTCAAGTTCGCTATACACAACCGTCTCGTTTAAAACCATCGATTTAATTATTAATTTAATGTTAATTGCATCATTTTCAATTTTAAAAAGATCGGTTATATCTTTGTTTGGGGATATGCTGTCTATTAGTTCCCAAACAGATTTTTGTTCCAAATCAATCAATTGTTCGGCAGAAACTTTGTCGTTGTTTTTTCCGCCAAAGCCTTTATCCGTTAGGTATTTGATTGCAGCGGCCGTGTCAAGGTCTTTAATCCTTGCAAAGTCTGCCGAAGAAAGAAGCTTCTCTTCTGTGGCTTTTATGACCCCAACAGCGTATACGCAATCGTCCGAAAGCATCGCTACACCTCGCTTTCAAACAACAGTGCGGCAACTTTTGCTTCGTTTTCCTCACGAAACCGAGCCATAACTGACTCAAAGGAACAGTCGATGTCGGTTATTTCGCCAGAAAGTAAAACGCCCGATTTAACCTTGCTTGTAGTTCCTCCAATCGAGAGAGTTCCCTCTTTACCGCCCGCTTTAATCTTTTTGTTTATATCATCAATTATCTTTTTGCTTTTTGCTTTGTCCGAAACACTAAATCTTTTTTGATCATTTTCCGACACAAAGACTTGTTCGTCGCCCAAAGCATGTGAGTCGATTATTATTGAACAAAGCAACGATATATATTTTTCGTCCGAAAACTCGTCTATCATCTCTTTTGCACGAGCAAAAGCACCGTCGAGAACTTCACGTTTTGCCGACAACGAATTTTTCCTCGCATCTAGCGACGCGTTAAGCATCATTCGGCGTTCGTTCTCTTCGCTTTCTTTTTTGCTGTCGTCCGAAATTTTTTCGATTTCTTTTTCAGTTATCTTTGCTTGTTCGTTTTTCTTTGCTAAAACAGTTTCTTCTGCTTGACTTATTATCTTATCATAGTCTGTTTTAGCATCTGCCAAAATTTTATCTAAAATCTTTTCGGCACCCATTCTTTCAAGCACCTCTCTTTAATATTATTTGTTGCATCATTAATTTTTATATTGTGATGCTGAAAAGAAGAAGAATAGAAACAAGAAGAGCAAGAATTGCGTATGTTTCAACGATAGCCGTAATTGTGATACCTTTTGCAAATGTGTCGTTGTCTTTTGCGAACATATGTATAGCTCCGACAGCGGCTTTACCTTGGTAAATTCCCGAAATAAGTCCGGCAATGGCTATAGGCATACATGCAGCAAAGAACTGCCAACCTTGTTGAACCGTAAGGTCTGCCGCGCCGCCGCCTAGCATTCCCGTGTTAACCATTACAAGAACTGCGGTCAAAAATCCGTAGATACCTTGTGTTCCGGGAAGAGCTTGAAGAACCAAGAGCTTACCGAAAAGATCGCTTTTTTCTGCGCAAACGCCTGCTGCGGCCTTACCCGCGATGTGAACGCCGTACGCCGAACCGGAACCTGCAAGTGCTGCTGCCAATGCGGCGCCCAAAGCCGCTAAACCTATACCTGAAAACATAAAAAGACCTCCAAATTTGTAATTAAAAATTTTTATTTAATATTTTAATATAATACTATTAAAATACATTTTACTTTTCCGTTGATTTTATCTCAACGTGCTTTGTGTTTGGCGAAAGCGGTTTAAAGGCATATCCTCCGCCTTCATAAAACTTTCCGTAAAACTCGATATATTGAAGCCTACTTGCATGAACATATGCTGAAAGTAAACTCATTGCAAGGTTAAACGCATGTCCTACAATGTAAACAAGCACCGAAGCGAGTATTGTCAAGATGTTTGGGTCGTCTCCTCTAACCATTCCGGCAAGAATATTCATAACCATTCCGACGATACCGCCCGAAAGCATAAGCGCCAATATCCTTGAATAGGAAAGAATGTCACTTACGTACGACGTTACGCTGTAAAGACCATAAAGTCCGCCGCCCAGTCTTGCAAAAACATTTTTACTTGCCCTTCCGGCAAACAAGAGTATGATTGTAGCTCCGATAACCGCAAGAACAATTCCAACGACGCTTAACGCCGGTATGAAATATAAACCTGCTCCGCTTATAAGAAGCATCCAACTAAGTTGGTCATATATGGCGTCGGCAACCTTGCCGTCTTTAATATCTTCGCGCATCTTCATTCCCATTGCGCAGAAAAGATGTAAAACGCCAAGAACCAAACAGATTATAAGTGTTTGAATTATCATGTCTAACGGAGCAAAGATTACGGGAGCAAACGTTTCGCCAAAGTAGCTTCCGAACATAACTCCAAAGAAGATGGTCGAGATACTGCAAAGCAATATCATGTTAACGAGTTTTCCAAAGTCACCCTTTGGTTTTTTCGCTACTTTTATTCCAATAGTTAAAAGCGCTATCAAAAATCCGTATCCGACATCCGCCATCATCATTCCAAAGATAATCCAATACCAAGGAGCCATCATCGGGTTAGGATCGGTTCCGCCATACTGTGGAAGCGAAAGCATGTTTGTGATAGCTTCAAATTGGGTTGTAAATGGGTTGTTTTTGGTTATGGTTGGGGGGTTTTCGTCCTTCTCAGGGTCTCTTGAAACAAGTTCATAACATTCGCTCGCGCTAGATAAAGCTTGTTCAAGTTTTCCGAGTTTGTCCGCGGCTATCCAACCTTCAATAAAGAACGTGTCTTCAGTCTCGCCGACAGGGGCATCTTCAACGGCTTTGTTTGCCGCCGCTCTGTCGCGGTTTATCTCAAGCTTGTTTATATCCTCGGCCACAGAAACAGCGTCGGTTTCAAGCTTTTCGATAAGTTTGTTTTGACTTTCTATCTCCGCTAAAATCCTTTGTTCTTCCCTCGACACCGTCATCGACAACGCGGGGGGGGAAGATTCAATAAATCCGTTTTCTTTAAGAGCATTAAGCGCTTCTTCAAAATCGTCTTTATGATACACAACAAGCATCGCTAAACCGTTAGGTGTGTTACCAAACGTTTTAATCGACAAAGGAGCATCTGACAGGTCGGGAACTCTTTCGATATCGATAAAACCGGTTTTAACCGTTACAAAGTCGGTATCTAAAAGTTCTGAAAGCGGAATATCGAGCCCTTTCCAAGGTTCAAGCCCTACCGAGAGCTGGTTAAGCGTTTCGATTTTTCTTTTCGCGTCTTCAATTTGTTCGGCGATATCGTTGGCTTTTTTTTCGAGTTCTCCCTCGTTTTCGTCACCTTGTATCAACTGTTCATAGGTAACTTTTGTCGGATCTTCAAAAAAAGGTTTTGTCTTGCGATATTTTGAAGCAAATTTCAACGCACGTTCGGCATAGTTCAGTTTTTCGTCTGCCGTTCCGGTTTTTTGCGACAAAGCGATGTTCTCGGGGTCGTTGGATGGTTTTACAACCATAACAAGCGAGCTTTTTTGTAAAGCACGCATAACTTTATCCCGATCGCTCTTTAACGCAAAAAGTTCAATTTTTTTCAACGGTACTATCATTTGGCATTCTCCACTGACTTAACAATATATTCTGCTGCGGCGTCAAGTTTTTTTGTTGCGGCATCAATCAGCACTTTGTCTTTTACAGAACTTTTTTCGACATATTCTTTTGCTTTTTGTTCCGACAAAATCTTTTTCTCGTTCACAAACTGAAAAGCTTTTTCACGCGCTTTAAAAAGAGAGGATTCTCTCTCGGCCAAGGCGTCTTGAACAACTTTTTCGTTCATCTCACGAGATTTTACGATCGCTTCTTTTCTGAGATCGGAAGCTTGTTTCTCACATTGTTTGATCTCTTCAAGCAAAGTCATTTCCCTTTTTCACTCCTTTAACTAAAATATTTTTTTTAATAATATCACAACATCGTTAAAAAATCTACATTTTTATATTAATAATTTATATTTATTCGACACTTTACATAAAATTATTTTAAACTATTGCTAATTTGACAAGAAAGCTTTATAATTTCTAATGTATCTTTTTATTATGCGTATATTAAGATTTTTTTGAATTTAATCGCATAAAAAATTGTAATAAAAAAATGGTGAAAAAATTTGATATTTAATTATAAAGGAGTTCAAAACATGCAATCACTCAACAAAAAAACAATCCAAGATATCGACGTAAAGGGTAAACGCGTTTTAGTTCGTTGTGACTTTAACGTTCCGCTTAAAGACGGAAAGATTACAAATGACAACCGTATTGTGGCAAGCCTTCCTACTATAAAATATCTTATCGACCAAGGAGCAAAACTTGTTCTTTGCTCACACCTTGGAAGACCAAAGGGCGAATTCAAACCTGAATTCTCGTTGGCACCTGTTGCGGCTCGTCTTTCGGAACTTCTCGGAAAACCCGTAGTAATGGCTACCGATGTTGTCGGCGACGACGCTAAAGCAAAAGCTTCGGCTTTAAATGATGGCGACGTAATGTTAATCGAAAACGTACGTTACCATGCAGAAGAAACAAAGAACATCCCGGAATTTTCCGAAAAACTCGCTTCGCTTGCCGAAATCTATGTTAACGATGCATTCGGAACTTCACACAGAGCGCATTCCTCAACAGCAGGCGTTGCAAGCTTCCTTCCGGCGGTTTGCGGATATCTTATCCAAAAAGAAATCGACATCATGGGCAAAGCTCTTGCTGACCCGAAACGTCCGTTTGTTGCGATACTTGGCGGAGCAAAAGTTTCAGACAAGATCGGCGTTATCAACAACCTTTTGACTAAAGTCGACAAATTAATTATCGGCGGCGGAATGTCATATACATTCCTTAAAGCAAAAGGCATTGAAATCGGAAACTCGCTTTTAGAAGAAGATAAAATTGAACTTGCAAAAGAGATGATGGAAAAAGCAAAAGAAGTTGGCGTTGAGTTCTTGCTTCCGTGTGACAACGTTTGCGGCGACAGTTTCTCAAACGACTGTAACTTTAAAACAGTTGACGACCTTATCCCCGAAGGATACATGGGACTTGACATTGGCGAAGACTCGATAAAAAGATTTGAAGACGCTATTAAAGACGCCGGCACAGTTATTTGGAACGGGCCTATGGGAGTTTTTGAATTTGAAAACTTTGCCAAAGGTACAAAAGCTGTTGCAAAAGCTGTTGCGGACAGCAACGCTATAAGCATTATCGGTGGTGGAGACAGCGCGGCGGCGGTTGTTCAACTCGGATTTGCCGACAAAATGACACACATAAGCACGGGCGGCGGAGCTTCACTTGAATTCCTTGAAGGCCTTGTTCTTCCCGGTATTGATTGTTTAAACGATAAATAAGCATATATAAATCACAAAATTCAAAACATAATTTTAGGAGTAACATTAAAATGGATAAATCAAAACGCAACGTTGTCATAGCTGGAAACTGGAAGATGAACAAAACCGCGAGCGAAGCAAAACAGCTTATCTCGGAACTCATTCCGGCACTTAAAGACGCAAACTGCACCGTCGTAACCTGTGTTCCTTTCACAGATCTTACAGTAGCTTCCGAAATGCTCAAAGGATCAAACATAAGCCTTGGCGCACAAAACTGTCACTTCAAAGAATCGGGTGCATACACAGGCGAGATCTCGGCGGCTATGCTTACCGAAATCGGTGTTGAGTATGTAGTTTTGGGTCACAGCGAAAGAAGACAATATTTTGCGGAAACAGATGAAACGGTTAACCTTCGCACAAAAGCCGTTATTGCAGCGGGCATGAAAGCTATCGTTTGCGTAGGCGAGCTTCTCGAAGAAAGAGAAAACGGAACAACCGAAGCGGTTATCGAACGTCAAACAAAAGGCGCTCTTGAAGGTATTTCGGCAGACGACATGAAAAATGTTATAATAGCTTACGAACCTGTTTGGGCTATCGGCACGGGCAAGACAGCAACAAGCGACCAAGCAAACGAAGTTTGTGCTTTCATACGTAAAATTGTATCAGGTCTTTACAACAGCGATGTTGCAGACGCGCTTACAATTCAATACGGCGGTTCTATGAACGCTAAAAACGCTGCTGAACTTCTTGACAAATACGACGTAGACGGCGGACTCATCGGCGGCGCGGCGCTTAAAGCCGAAGACTTTGCCGCAATAGTAGCAGCCGGCAGCAGATAATGAAAAGGTAGATTAAATGAAACCATTAACTTTAATAATTCTTGACGGTTACGGTTATTCAAAACAAACCGACGGAAACGCCGTAGCCGCCGCAAATACCCCAAATCTTGATAAATATCTTGCCGAGTACCCGTACACACTTATTGGAGCTTCCGGAATGGACGTTGGACTCCCCGACGGACAGATGGGAAACTCTGAAGTAGGCCACACAAACATCGGAGCGGGCAGAACGGTTTATCAAGAACTCACAAGAATAACAAAGTCGATTAAAGACGGCGATTTCTTTGAAAATCAAGTTCTTGTGGATGTAATGAAAAAAGCCGCAGATAGCGGCAAAAAACTTCATCTTATCGGACTTGTTTCGGACGGTGGAGTACACAGCCACAATTCACACATATACGCGTTGGTAAAGCTTGCAAAAAACCTTGGCGTTAACCAAACATATGTCCACGCACTTTTAGACGGTCGCGACGTTCCCCCGCAAAGCGGAAAAGATTTTGTCTTTGACCTTAAAAACGAGCTTGACGAGATTGGTTGCGGAAAGATAGCCACCGTCATGGGCAGATACTACGCAATGGATCGGGACAACAGATGGGACAGGGTTGAAAAAGCATACAACGCCATGGTTATGGGCGAAGGCGAAGTTAACTATGATCCTGTTAGTGCGGTACAAAAAAGTTATGACAACGATGTTGTCGATGAGTTTGTCGTGCCGGTAGTTTGTGATAACGACGGAAAGATTGAAAGTGGCGACAGCGTCATATTCTTCAACTTCCGCCCCGACAGGGCAAGAGAGATCACAAGAACATTTGTCGACCCGGATTTTAACGGATTTGAAAGACAAAAAGGGTTCTTCCCTCTTAATTATGTCTGCATGACCCAATACGACGCAACGATGCCAAATGTAGAAGTTGCGTTTAAACCACAATCGTTAAGCAACACTTTGGGCGAGTTTCTTTCCAAAAACGGCTTAACCCAACTTAGAATAGCCGAAACAGAAAAATACGCTCATGTTACGTTCTTTTTCAACGGCGGTAGTGAAACGGTTTATTCGGGCGAGGACAGGTGTCTTATCGACAGCCCGAAAGACGTTGCAACTTATGATCTAAAACCCGAGATGAGCGCATACGCTGTTGCCGACCAAGCAGTAGAACGTATAAAAAGCGGCAAGTATGACGTTATTATCTTAAACTTTGCAAACTGTGACATGGTTGGACACACCGGCTTTTTCCATGCCGCCGAAAAAGCGGTTGAAGCGGTTGATAAATCTGTCGGCAAGGTTATCGAGGCTATCCTTTCGGTGGGCGGCGCGGCGCTCATAACCGCGGACCACGGAAACGCCGAACAGATGTTGGACGATGACGGCGAAACACCGTTCACGGCACACACTGTAAACCCTGTTGTTTTCGGAGTAGTTGGCGCCGGCGATGTAAGTCTCCGCGAAGGCGGAAAGCTAGCCGATATCGCTCCTACTATGTTAAAACTGTTAAACCTTGAACAACCCGCCGAGATGGACGGCAAAAGCATTATCGTTTAAATAATAAAAAGCTCTTAGTTTGATTAAATTGATTCACATAATAAAACAAGATACTACGACGAACTCTGTCTTAATTTTGTTTGAACCAATATGTGAAAAAGACCGATTTTTCAAAGCTGAGGGCTTTTCTTTTTAGTTTAACCTTTTGCGCAAGACTGCTTACAGTGTTAACGTTTAGCTCCATAATTTTGGCTATCTCTTTGTGACGAAACCCTAGTCTGATTAGATGTAAAACCTCAAGTTCCCTTAAATTTGGGCTTAAATCTTCCTCTATAGAAGATTGTTCAACATCTTGGTTTTCCCAATTTTTCTCTGTTGCTTTAAACAACTGTTTCCAACTGTCCGAAAAAACACGCCTGAGTTTTGGGTTATGTTGTTTAAGAATAATCTCCATCTGTCCGCCCAAAAACACAAGAAATTCTATAAATATCGGATAAAATTCATATTTTAGCGTGGCGGTAAAGATGTTGTAAAGTATTTCACGAGACTTTTGTATATCGCCCAAACTAATGTATCCTATCGCTCTAAACGCCTCAAAATATATATCAAGCGCAAAAAAATTCCCTTCCGACATAAACCTGCTTGCGCCTTCGCAAACCCCTATCATCTGGGCAAACTTTCCTTCGTTGTGTAGATACCTTACATAAGTGTACGCTGCAATTTTTGAAAACTCCCGCGGAACTTTTGAAACATCGCCGTTTTTCATCCATTCGGGACACCCTTCATTTTTATATGTACATGTTGTCCAAATGGCTTCGACTATCTCGATAAGCAACAGTTCTTTTTGATCCTCGAAATACTGTCTTTTCAAAAGATCCAGGTCGGCAACGCATCGTTCTCTTTCCTTTGCATTATCCAAAGCATGACCGCATATCCATCTCAGATGTATTGCGACAAGCGCAAATTCGCCGTTTTTTGGCAACTTTTTCAAAAGCTCCAACGCCTTTGTGAAATTCCCTTTAGATGTTTCGACCTCTGCCCAAAAAGCCAACTTATATGTATTGTATTTAAAATCATCTGCAATTTGTTCAAGCGGTCTTCCGTCAAGACAGACTGTGTCCAATATATACACGCCGGGAAAAAGTCCGGTTGTATTGTTGTAATAAACGTCTTCATTTTTTATGTTTTCAGCCGAACCTCTTCGAGGATCGGTTGGTTTTTCGGCTTGCTTTGGAACGGTCCAAACAGAACCGATTTTGATAGCTCCGTTAATCCTTCCGCTATAACAATATTCCTGTACTCGACGTTTGGTTATTCCCCATTTTTCCGCAGCTTCTCCAACCGAAATATATTTCACCTTGATAAACCCTCTCTTATTTTTAAAATTAAGAACTTATTTTTCTTGTTGCATATTTATTATATACGTATTAGCGAATAGTTTCAACGTTTCAAGATGTTTTAAATCTATTTTTTTAACATTTTTCGGGGAGTGGACAAAAAAAGTTAATCAACGCCATTGTCCACACCCATTTTTCGAGTTTTGTTGCGTTAATTTAAAAAGTAATGTAAAATTAATAATATAAATAAAAAAATCTCAGTTTAGAAGGATAACCATGATTGAACTAATAATATTCGGCATTTTTTCCGCTACTTTGCTTGCTTGTATACTTTTTGGAATTAATATTATCTATCCACTTGTTTTTGGTTTAATATTGTTTTTTTCATATGGCATATATAAAAAACATAGTTTTTTCGACGTAATAAAAATGTGTGTCTCGGGTATCTTAACTATAAAGAATTTAATAATTATTTTTATACTTATCGGTATAATGACCGCATTTTGGAGAAGCAGCGGAACAATTGCTTTTGTAGTATACTATGCAAGCTTAATCTTTTCTCCCGACATAATGGTTATTGGTACGTTTGTTGTTTGTTCAATAGTATCGATGCTAATGGGCACATCTATGGGAACGGTAGCTACTATAGGCGTCATCTGTATGACGATGTCAAACAGCATGGGTATCCCTGTTTCTGTCATGGGTGGCGCAATCTTTGCCGGCATATATTTCGGGGATCGTTGTTCCCCGATGTCGTCTAGCGCTTTGCTTGTCAGTGAACTGACAAAGACGAATATATTTGATAACATCAAGTTAATGTTTAAAACTGCAACTGTTCCTTTGGTCATAAGTCTTATTGGTTACACTCTGCTTTCTTTTTTGGTTCCGACTTCTGATAGCACAACAAATTTAGGAGAAATATTTCTTGAACATTTCTCCCTTAATCCGCTAGTTCTTATACCAGCGGCAACTATTATTTTGTTTTCTGTTCTTCGCTTTAACGTTAAAATTAACATGGCAATAAGCATTATAAGCACAATTCCAATTATTATGTTTGTTCAAAACAAATCTTTTATTGAAATTTTAAACATTACGTTATTCGGATTTCATCCCGAAAACGCTGAACTTTCCGAATTGATAAGCGGTGGTGGAATTATTTCGATGTCTACCGTAATCGTAATAGTGTGTCTATCTTGTTGTTATGCCGGCATATTTAAAGAAACAAATTTTCTCGACGGAATAAAAGGATTTATTGTAAAACTCAGTGAAAAAACAACGGTTTTTACAAGCGTTGCGGTAACGTCGATTATAGCCGGAATGATTTCCTGTAACCAGACGCTCGCAATAATGCTTACAAACCAGCTTTGTAAGGATATCGAACCGGACAATTCAAAACTCGCGGTTAACATCGAAAACACCGCCGTCATACTCGCTCCGCTTGTTCCTTGGTCGATTGCGTGCACAGTACCGCTTTCAACTATATCCGCGCCAACCTCAAGCCTTATTTTTGCTTTTTATCTATATCTCATACCGATTTGGCAGATAATTGTTTCATTTTACGATAAGAAAAAGCAAAGGGAAAATTAAGTTTAATAAAGCAAAATTACTATCAAACGATTGTTTTACACTTAACAAAAACACCACGAAAACCAGATGTTTTCATGGTGTTTTTGCGTTTTATTTTGTCATATAATTTATAGTTTCATACTCTAAAACAACGAAATCTGGCTTTCTCTTGGCATATCTCCTAACGCGCCAACCGCATGAAGCGTGTCGAGGAGCGACCCCGAAATACCCTTAAACGCTAACAACTCGTCCGCCGCTATGAAATCGCCATCATGCGCCGCGTCGTAAAGCGCCGAAGCGGCATTTTCTCCAACGCCCTTTATCGCGATAAACGGAAGCCTAATTCCGCTGTCCTCGATAAGATATCGAAAAGCATCGGATTTTTTTAAATCTACCGAAAGAAAATTATAGCCCCTTGCCAACATCTCGCACGTCATCTGTAACGAAACATAGGTGTCTTCGTCTTTTGGCGTCCTTTTTGTGTCGTCCCTCATTCGCATCTTACATTCGCGAAGTTTTCTTTTTGCTACCTTTAATCCTCCCATAGCCGCTTCTATGTCCATGTCGCTTCCGCGAACGGTAAAATATGTAGCGTAAAACTCCACCGGATGATAAAGTTTGAACCACGCAATACGTATAGCCGACGTTACATATGCCGCCGCATGTGCCTTTGGGAACATGTATTTAATTGTTTTACAACTTTCTATATACCAATCGGGGACGTTGTTTTCTTTCATACTGGTTATAATCTTTTCGTCAAAAAGCCGCGCGGCGTTGCCTTTTCTCGTTATCTCCATTATATTAAATGCGAGTTTAGGTTCAACGCCTTTTTTAATAAGATAAACCATTATACTATCCCTTGTTCCGATAACCTCAGAGATTGTGCAAGTTTTGTTTGCTATAAGATCTTGAGCGTTGTTTTTCCAAACATCGGTTCCGTGTGAAAGCCCCGAAACTTGAAGAAGGTCGGAAAAACAAGACGGACGCGATTCAAGAAGCAAGTTTGCAACGAACGACGTCCCCATCTCGGGAACTCCAAGCGTTCCTATCTTGCAATCGATGTCGTCGGGCGAAACTCCTAAAGGCTCTGTCGAGGTGAAAAGGTCGATTATCTTTTGGTCGTTCATCGGCACATCGTTAACCGAAATCCCCGTGAAATCTTCAAAATATTTATAAAGTGTCGGAACATCGTGCCCGAGAATGTCGAGTTTAAGCAGTGTGTCATGGAGCGAATTGAAGTCGAAATGTGTCGTTATAACTCCACTGTCCTTTGAGTCTGCCGGATGTTGAGCCGGCGTGAAGTCGGTTATCGTATATCCATCCGGCAAAACTACCATTCCGCCCGGGTGTTGCCCCGTTGTCTTTTTAACTCCGGTGCAACCGACAGTGAGGCGGTTTTCTTCCGCCTTGTTTAAAACAAGTTCGTTTTGTTCGAGATACTTTTTAACGTATCCAAACGCTATTTTATCTTTTAAAGACGAAATAGTTCCGGCTTTAAAAACCCTGTCACTTCCGAAAATCTCCTCGGTATACTTGTGTGCAGTAGATTGATATTCACCCGAAAAGTTAAGATCAATATCGGGAGCTTTGTCTCCGTTAAACCCTAAAAACGTTTCAAACGGTATGTCATGCCCATCGCCTAACATGGCGTTATTACATTTCGGACAATCTTTATCGGGCAGGTCGAAACCGCTTCCTACTCCGTCTTGAAACTCGAAATGAAAGCATTTTTTGCAGATATAATGAGCCGGTAGAGGGTTAACCTCGGAAATACCTATAAGGTTTGCAATGAAAGACGAGCCAACAGAACCCCTTGAGCCGACATGATAGCCGTCCTCTTCCGACTTTGCGACAAGCTTTTGGGCGATAACGTAAAGCACCGAGAAACCGTGTTTTATAATAGATCCCAGTTCTTTTTCGGTTCTTTTTGTTATAAACTCATCGGGATTTTCTCCGTATATTCGTTTAAGATTATCATAAGTAAGTTGTTTTAAAAGGTCTTCGGAACCTTCGATAGTTGGGGTAAACGTTCCATCGGGAATCGGTTTAATATCGGCTTCTATTAAATCTGCTATTAAATTCGGGTTAGTAACAACGACTTCAAACGCCTTTTCCTCGCCGAGATAGTCAAACTCCGCTAACATTTCATCGGTGTTTCTGAAAAAAAGGTTAGGTTGGAATTTTGCATCGGAAAAGCCTTGTGCTTCCATCAAAATACGTCGGTATATCCCGTCTTGTTCGTCTATAAAATGTGTGTCACACGTCGCAACGACCGGTTTGTTTAACCTCTCCCCTATTTTAACAATAAGTTTATTAAACTCTTTAAGTTCATCGTCGTCCTCTGCTTTTCCTTCTCGAACCAAAAAAGAGTTGTTGCATATGGGTTGAATTTCAAGATAGTCGTATTTTTCCGCTATTTCAAGAAGTTCTTTAAACCCTCGTTTTTCTACAATCGCTTTAAAAAGATCTCCTTGCTCACAAGCAGAACCTAGAACAATCCCCTCTCGGTGTTTCATAAGTTCGCTGTGTGGTATTCTCGGTCGCTTATGATAATAGTTAAGGTGCGACTTTGTCACAAGTTCATAGATGTTTTTAAGCCCTACTTTATTTTTTGCAAGCATTATTATGTGGTTCGGTTTATTTGCTTTATAATTGAAATCCTCGCCTTTGCTACTGTCGTCGATATAATACCCTTCGATACCGTAAATAATTTTAAAATCGGTTTCTTTGTCAGATTTCTTTATCTTTTTAAGGGTGCTTGCGGCGTCCGGGTATGCTTGAACAACGCCGTGGTCGGTAATCGCAATCGCCTTGTGTCCGAATTTATGCGCAAGTTTAATAACCTTGTCTATGTCACAAAGCCCGTCTTGTGCCGACATCTTTGTGTGCAAATGAAGTTCAACTCGTTTATGTTCGCTTTTGTCGCTGCGTTTTTGGCGTTCTACCGTAATTATGTCGTCCGGTGTCAAGATGAAATCTGCGCTGTATTTGTCAAACGTAACATCGCCCGAAACAACGACCGACATTCCGGCAGACAAAAGCGAGAGCTTCTCGGAATAAACATTTTTCATGTCAAAGATTTTAAGGTTTATCGAACCCGTGTAATCGGTTATCGAAATCGTTGTTATCTTTCCGCCGCTTTTAGTTGTAAAGTCTTCAATCGCAAAGATATCGCCCCAAACTACCTGACGTCCGGTGTCGCTGCAAGCATCCGCAAGCGTTCTAATCTTTGCAAGGGATGGTTTCTTCCCTATTATAAGTTTGAATTCGTCACTTGCAAGATTTATATTTTCGCTTATGTTTTCCGCAAGTTTTCCTTTTTTAATCTGAGCACCTTGTTGCTTTGGATTTTCTTGCGGTTTGCTTACCATGACCGTGTGGGTCGGTTGTTCAAGTTTAACCTCTTGTTTATCTTCAATAAAAACCACTTGTTTTTCAAGCCCAAAATAATCTCTTAAAATCTCTTTAAATTTTTGTTCAAAGCGAAATTTACTTAAAAACTCTGTTCCAACGTTTCGTAATGTTACCTTTATTTCATGTTCTTCTATCTCAACAGGACAGTCGTTAAAAAAACCATTGAGTGCAAGGCCTTTTAATTTTAATCGTTCTATTAAAAAGAAAAAAGCTTGATTTGAAAAACCCTTTGAAAAAAAATAATCGGTTTTAACTTCAAAGTTCTCAAACTTCTTTTCAAGATATCTTTCAAAGCTTTCGACAAAGTTGTTTGAAAAATTTTCACAAAAAACAGACAGGTATATTTTATTCCTGTCTTTGTCTATAGTTACTTCTCTAATCAAACTATTGTGTGCATCTTTATTTTCAAAATCTAAAAATAACCCGCTAAGTTTTACAGCCATCTATTCCCTCAAAAGATTGTATGTTTCTTGCAAAAGTTCGTCCGCTATGTCGCCGGTAATCTTTCTGACTACCTCGCCCTTTTTAAACAACACCGCGGAATTTTTTCCGCCGGCTATTCCAATATCGGCTTCTTTTGCTTCTCCGGGGCCATTTACGACACAGCCCATAACCGCTACTTTTAGCGGTTTTTTTATGTGTTTTGTTTTTTGTTCAACTAAATTTGCTATCGAAATGATATCTATTTCTGTACGCCCACACGTCGGACAGGAAACAACTTCGACCCTGTCGAGAAGTCCCAACGCCCCTAGTATCATGTTGCCTGCCTCTATCTCTTTAACAGGGTCGTCGGTAAGCGAAACCCTAAGTGTCGAGCCAATTCCGTCCAAAAGAAGCGAACCAATTCCGATAGAGGATTTAACAAGACCGTTAAGATATGTCCCCGCCTCGGTAACCCCAAGGTGTAACGGATAATCGTAAAGTTTCGAGAACATTCTGTATGCTTTTGTCATAACATCGAGGTTAGACGATTTAATCGACACCACAATATCGTTAAAGTCACAGCGTTCAAGAAGCTCTACATGTCGTTTTCCGCTTTCAACAAGTGCTTCGGGGCAAACCCCCGAAAACTTTTCAAGTATATCTTTTTCAACCGAACCCGAGTTAACACCAATTCTAATCGGTATATTTTTTTGTTTACAAGCGTTTGCAACCGCTTTAACGTTTTCAAACGCTCCTATGTTACCGGGGTTAATACGAATTTTATCGACACCAGCCTCGACGCTTTCAAGCGCTAATTTATAATCAAAATGAATATCAGCAACTATCGGAACAGATACCGCTTGCTTTAATTTATATATAAGTTCAACCGACTGTTTGTTTGGAACAGAAACGCGAATAATTTCACACCCGGCTTTTTCAAGTTCAATAGCTTGCTTAACGTTACCTAAAACGTCGGTGCTGTGTGCGTTTAGCATCGACTGAACAGCAATAGGGTTGTTTCCACCTATTGAAATTTTCCCGATTTTAATCTCTCTTGCCAAATTTTTTTACCCCACAAAAAGTTTTGTAACATCGTTATAAGTTACAAATAACATGAGCGTAAGCAACAGTATAAGCCCTGTCGCGTGTATATAACCCTCGTATTTTGGGTTTAGTTTGCGTTTTGTAATCGCTTCAAACACAAGGAAAACCAGCCGTCCGCCATCAAGTGCAGGAAGCGGAAGAAGGTTCATAACGCCAAGGTTGATAGTCAAAAGAGCCATTATATATATAACATTCTTAATTCCCTCGACCGCAGCGTCCGATATAACGTTAACTATTCCGACAGGACCTGCGAGTTGATTAATTGCAACGTTACCCGTTACAAGATCAACCACCGAAACAAACACAAGTTTAACCATCGATACTGTGGCAAAGAAAGATTCGCGAATTACGTTGAAAAACGACTTTTCCGCAGCATAGACCTTAAAATCCAAAATAAACTGGTCGATGTCGGCTTCCTCATTATAAAACGTTTCAAACGTTACACCGGGCAGTTCTACCCTTTCGCCGTTACGTTCAACAATAAAATCGGCTTTTCCCTCTTTTGCCCTAAAAAGCTCATACAAAATATCGTCGATATTATACATTCTTCGTCCGTTAATCGAAACTATCTTGTCGTCAACCTCAAGACCGGTAGCGTGGGAAGATGCGCCCTCGTCAAAGCTATGAATTGTTGTGGTTGCTATGGCGTCGCTCCAAACCGTCAAGATCATCATAAGAAAAAAACCAAGAACAAGGTTTAGAATTGCGCCGGCGGCAACCGTTAAAATTCTGTTTCCTACGGGGGCTTTACCAAACGAGCCCAACTCCTCGCTGTCCTCGTCTTCCCCCTCCATGCTGACAAATCCACCTATCGGGAAGAGTCTTAAAGAATAAACTGTTTCGTTTTTTTGTTTGCTGAAGATCTTCGGACCCATGCCAAGCGCAAACTCGTTGACCTTAATTCCCGAAAACCTCGCAGCAATAAAATGGCCGAATTCATGGATAAAAATAATTACCCCAAAAACGAAAACCGCCGCTACAATTGTAATAATAACCTGCATCTATAAGACCGAGCCTTTCTTTTGCAACATCGCAAAAATAAACCTTTTGGCTTAAATATTAAATACCAGTTTGTTTTTTTATTTCAAACTTAGTTTATTCGTAAAGTTAAATTTAATCATGTGACAAATTATCTTCCGACAATTTTATCTACATAGTTTCTCGTCAAAATATCCGTTTCAATTAAATCTTCCAGAGTATAGTCGTCTTTAATTGGGATATTGTCAAGCGAAGATAAAACCGCTTCGCCTATCTCCAAAAACCTTATTTTGTTATCCAAAAACAGTTCAACCGCGCGTTCGTTTGCGGCGTTGACTATACATGTTGCGGTTCCTCCACGTCTTGCCGCCGTTATCGAAGCTTTTAAACAAACAAATGTGTCGCAATCGGCCTTTTCAAACGTTAGGCTACCCATCTTTTCTATCGTTAACGGTTCAACCGGGCAACTAATGCGTTTTGGATATGTTAACGCAAACTGTATTGGTATACGCATGTCGGGAAGCCCTAATTGCGCTATGACCGAATTATCCTCAAATTCTATCATCGAATGTATAATACTCTGACGATGTACCGTTATCTCGATATCGTCGGGAGCTATATCGAAAAGACGCATAGCCTCGATAAGCTCTAATCCTTTGTTCATAAGCGTTGCGCTATCCACCGTTATCTTTTTACCCATCGACCAGTTTGGATGTCTAAGCGCATCTTCGAGCGTAACAGTTTCAAGTTGTTTTTTTGTATATTTGAAAAACGGACCACCCGAAGCGGTTAAAAAAATCTTTTTCAATCTGTTTTGTTTTGCGCCCTCAAGACATTGGAAGATAGCCGAATGTTCGCTGTCCACGGGTAACATAGCAACATCGTTTTGTTTAACGATATCGGTTATGAGTTTTCCGCCAACAACAAGAGTTTCTTTGTTTGCAAGCGCTATATTTTTCTTTGCTTTAATCGCTTCAATCGTAGGTTCAAGCCCCGCAACCCCAACGACAGAGTTTAAAACTGTGTCGCTTTTGTCCTCTCTTGCTATTTCAATTAGTCCTTGTTTCCCAAAAACAACTTTTATATCGGTATGAGCAAGCTTTATTTTAAGGCTTTTCGCAGCGTTTTCATCGGTCATACAAACGGTTTTCGGTTTAAACTCTAAAGCTTGTTTTTCAAGAAGCTCTACGTTTGAATGTCCGGAAATTGCAGTAATGTTTATCCCTAGTTGTTTGACAAGCGAAAGGGCTTGGGTTCCTATCGAACCGGTCGAGCCGAATATAGATAAATTCTCTGTCATAAAATTTTTATCGCTCCTTTTATTTTATACGTCTGCTTGCTATAAAATACATAAATCAGTCTTGTGTATTTATTTGTTTATTTCGTAGAAAATTCAATAAGAGCGGTAAAACAAACATATGTGAGCGGAATAGTTAAAAGCACGCTGTCTATTCTGTCGAGCGCACCGCCGTGTCCCGGCATTATGTTTCCGAAATCTTTAAGTTTACATTCCCTTTTAATATAAGATGCAATAAGGTCGCCGAAAATTCCAACTATCGAACCGACAAACCCTATTATGGCTATAACAACATACTCTGTTATGCTGAGATTTTCAAACATCGAGATAGGTTCGTTTATAAGGTCGTATATAATAAAATATAAAACCGAAAATACTGCGGTTGATAAAACCCCGCCCACTGCGCCCTCAACGGTTTTTTTGTGGCTTATCTCGGGGGCTAGTTTTGTTTTTCCAAACGCTCTGCCAAACAAAAAAGCAAACGTGTCACATATCCACCCCAGCGCCATCGAGAAAAGGATTAAAGCCAAAGCATCTCCCGAAAAATCGGGTGTTCCAAACCGTTCACGAATTAAGATGACCGTTCCAAAACCAAAACTGATTAACAAACATTCCACAACAACCGCGGCTACATGTGCAAACAGAATGTGTTTTTTTGTAACAATCACCAAAATCATAAATATTATTAGATATATAAGAGCGATGTAAATACCAAAATTAAAAGCAACTTGAACATCAAAAAAACATACCGCTATTGCCGGAATTGCGCTGATATACACAAACGGCATTTTAAACGCTTTGTGAATCTCATGTGTCATCAACATAAGTATAAAAAACACTAAGACGTTGGCATAAAACGTGTTAAAAAATATAACGCCGCTAAGCAGTATTAACAGGGCAACAATTGCCGAAATCACTCTTGTTTTCATTTTAAAATTTCCAATCCTTATCTCTTTGTTTATGCGAATTGTCGCCACACTTGTTTAAAGGCAAACACTATATTCCGCCAAATCTTCTTGAACGCATACCAAAACTTTCGATAGCTTTATCGAGATCTTTAACCGAAAAATCTGGCCACAATACATCCATATAAACAAACTCGCTATAAGCACATTGCCATAGCAAAAAGTTTGATATGCGTTGTTCACCACTCGGGCGCAGTATTAAATCGACGGGCGGCGAATCCGACGTATAAAGATATTTTTCAAAATCCTGTTCCGTTAACTTTGAAACATCAAGGTCAAGTTGTTTAACACTTTTTGCAATTTCTTTTGCAGCGTGTAAAATCTCATCTCGTCCCCCGTAGTTCAAAGCAACGTTTAAACGAAGACCGGTATTATCTTTTGAAACTTCCTCTATCTCGTTCATAAGCTCAATTATATCATACGCTAGTTTTTCTCGCTCCCCTATGAACGTTATCTTTATGTTTTCGCCTTTAAACCCGAAAGCATCTTTAAGATATTTCCTCAAAAGATTCATAATTGCGTCGACTTCCGACTTAGGTCTTGACCAGTTTTCTGTCGAAAACGCATAAACTGTCAACGCTTTGACGCCCAGCTTTTCGCAATGTCTTGTTATCTTTTGAAAAACTTCTGCACCTTTGTAGTGCCCCGCAGTTCTCGGAAGCCCTCGTTTTTTTGCCCATCTTCCGTTACCGTCCATAATAATTGCAATGTGTTGCGGTACAGTTTCAAGAATTTCTTTTGGCATAAATTTAGATCTCCAAAAGTTCGTTTTCTTTAGCTTTTATCATGTCGTCAACTTGTTTAGTATGTTTATCGGTTAACTTTTGAATTTTATCTTCAAATTGTTTAAGATCGTCTTCCGTTATCTCGCTTTTCTTTTTAAGCTCTTTCATCTTTTCAATCGAATCACGTCTAATCGAACGCACGGCAACTTTTGCTTCTTCACCATACGTTTTTATCTGTTTGACAAGTTCTTTTCTGCGATCTTCCGTAAGAGGTGGGAACACAAGTCTTATAACTCTTCCGTCGTTTGTCGGATTAATTCCGATATCGGAGGTTTGAATAGCTTTTTCAATCTGCTTAATAAGGGTTGCATCCCACGGTTGAATAACAAGTATCCTAGCCTCTGCCACAGAAACTGCCGCCATTTGATTGATTTGTGTCGGTGTTCCGTAATAGTCCACCATAAGCTTATCAAGCACGGCAGGATTAGCCCTTCCGGCCCTTACAGACGCTAGTTCTTGGCTTAATGCATTAATGCTTTTCCCCATCTTTTCGGTTGGTTTTGTAAAATAACTTTCCATTTTTTTATTACCCTTCCTTTTATTATGTTTAAGTAAATTAATTTTAAAACCTATAATGAATGATTTTGCGCAAAATTAAAAACTAAATATATTTTTATTCTTTTATTATTGTTCCTATCTCATCGCCTTTTATAACCCTTACAATGTTTTTAGGATCTTCTATGCTAAAAACCATAAGCGGTATATTGTTTTCTCTGCAAAGCGAAGCCGCCGCCGCGTCCATAACCATAAGGTTATCCGAAAGTATAGTTGTGAATTTCATGTTGTCGTATTTAACTGCATCGTTATTCTTTTTCGGATCTTTGTCGTAAACGCCATCAACCATAGTCGCTTTAAGAACTATATCTGCGTTTATCTCAATAGCTCTAAGCGCCGCCGCTGTGTCTGTCGAGAAAAACGGATTTCCCGTTCCGCAACCGAACACAACCACTCTCCCTTTTTCAAGATGTCTTATTGCTTTGTTCCTTATATACGGCTCTGCAATCTGTTGCATAGGCAGGGCGGTTTGGACCCGAACCGGAACTTCTTGCTGTTCAAGAGCGTCTGCAATGGCAAGAGAATTAAGCACAGTTGCAAGCATACCCATATGGTCAGCTCTCACCCTATCCATATCGGGGTTTTCTCTCCCCCTCCAGAAGTTTCCTCCGCCAACAACAATCGCGATCTCAGCTCCGAGGTTGTTGGAATTTTTTATCTCCCGGCATATTTCGGTTACAATGTCATAGTTCAAACCGAAACCGGCATCCCCCGCAAGTGCCTCGCCGCTGAGTTTAATTAAAACTCTTTTATACTTTGGCTTTTCCGACATAAAATAATAGCTCCTTAAATTTATTTGCTTAATTTACATATATACTTTATTTTAACTTATTAGCCCGACTATGTAAACAATTTTTATTAAATTGTCTTTAAAATCAAGTTGAGTTTTCAAATTTATAAAAAAATTTGAAATTTGGTTAAAAAAATTCTATTATATATACATTGAAATTTTAGTTTTAATACACAAAGGTAGTTTTAATGAAAAATGTTTTTAGCCGCAAGTTATTTTTAGATTACAAAAAAAGATTGATAGCAACTACCGCTTTGGCTATCCTCGTTATTGTTTTTAATGTGGTCAAAAGCAACACAGGGCTTATTACATTTTACGTAACATACATTTCGGGGCCTTTTAAACAAACCGCCGCATACCTTTTGTCGTTCTATTATTACTCATTTGCGGAAATTATGGTATACTGTTTTTTTGCTTTTTTATTTTTTTATATCTTGTTTTATCTAATAAAAATGATTATAAAAAAAGATAGATTAAAAACTCTTTTTGAGTTTATTTTAAACTCGGTTTTTATCTCTTTACTCATATATACTTTGTTGACATATCTTTGGGGAGCAAACTACTACAGCGCATCGTTTAAACAACTTTCAGGGATAACAACACAAAGCTATTCGGTTGAACAACTTTACAACTCCACTTTATACTTTACCAAACAACTTGTAAGCGCCGATAAAAACATCTCACGAAATCAAAACGGCACGGCGAACATAGACATATTCCAAGCGATAGACGACAGCCAATATATCTTTGACGAGGTCGAAAAACTTTTTCCGTTTTTGGAAGGCAGAGATCTCGCAGTTAAACCGGTTTATTTTTCCGAAATGTTAAGCAGAATAAACACGACCGGAATTGCGTTTCCGTTTACAGGCGAAGCAAATGTAAACATTCATTCCCCTGCGTGTCTTTTGCCCTCGACGATGGCGCACGAAATTTCCCATCAAAGAAACGTCGCAAGCGAGGACGAGGCAAACTTTGTCGGCATACTTTCTTCGGTAGTAAGCGGCAACGACGATTTTGTGTATAGCGGATATCTTTCGGGCTACATATACCTTTCAAATGCTTTGTACCGTGAAAGTCCCGAACTTTTTGAAACAATTTACAAAATGTTGCCGAGCGGAGTTATCGCCGATTTGCGATACATAAACGAATATTGGGACCAATATGACACCCCCGTCTCCGAAACCAGCGAACAGCTTTATGACGACTTTTTAAAAAGTTATGACCAAGAACTTGGGGTTAAAAGCTATGGGGCGGTTGTCGATCTTTTGATAGAATACTATAATGCCCACAGTAGCTAAATAGCAATATATAGGAGAGCAGATGAATTCATTTAAATTAAAACAATTAGTCACAGTGTCACTTTTAATAGCTTTAGAGGTTGTTTTGTCTCGATTTCTTTCGATATCAACGCCCGTTGTTAAGTTCAGTTTGGGCTTTGTTCCAATAGTCATAATAGCTTTGTTATACGGCCCACTTTATTCCGCCGCGGCTTGGGGAATTTCGGATTTTTTGGGAGCAAACCTTTTCCCCATTGGTCCGTATTTTTTAGGTTTTTCGGTGACGGTTTTTTTGTCAGGTCTTGTATTTGGAATGTTTCTTTATCAAAAAAAGATAACGTTTTTACGTGTTGCGCTAGCTTCAATCATAGTATGTTTTGTGGTGCAATTTTCGCTTGATACATATTGGTTGACCTTGATTTTGGGTAAAGGTTTTTTTGCTCTGTCCCCCATTCGTTTTATAAAAGCGTTGGTTATCTGTCCCGTTATGATAGCAGCCATTCTTTTTATATCAAAAACATTTTCAAAATCCATCTACCAAAGAAGTTTGTTGTATTATCAAAAAACAATGATTAGACAAAAATCAAAGAGGTATTTATCCGGCGAATTTTTATCAAATCGTAATAATATAAGCAAAAAGATATGCGATAACATTATTTCGGACGAACGATATATCGCGGCAAAAACCGTTTTTTGTTATTATCCAAAAAAATACGAAGTAGATACCACCCAAATAATTAACGACGCGTTAAAGTCAGGAAAAACGGTGTGTGTTCCGCTTTGTCTCGGAAAAAACGACATGACAGCAAAAAAAATAACGTCGATAGACGACCTTTCTCTTGGGCGCTTCGGAATTATGGAACCCGGCGCAGCGCTTGAAACTATCAACATAGAAAATTGCGAAATCGCGGTTGTACCGTCCCTTTGTTGCGACAGACACAAAAACCGTTTAGGGCACGGTTTTGGTTACTATGACAAAGCGCTTAAGAGCAAGAACATCTATAAAATAGCGGTTTGTCCGTTTGACGTGCTATTTTCAAAAGTGCCCTCAAACTCGTTTGACATAAAGATGTCGCGAATTGTAACAGAAAGTGAAATTATATAAATAATCTTCACCTTCGGTGAAGCTATTGGAAATACTCCTTGCCTCGTTTAACTCGGCATTTTGCACCGATGGTGCAAAAACGTAGTATTTCTTGTATTTCAAGCTACATCTAACTATAAATAACCCGAGACTATATCGACAACGCTTTTTGTCGATATAGTCTCGGGTTTTTCAATAATTTAATTCAATTTAAAAAAATCACCTACACAAGTCCCATACACCATTCAACCCCAATAGCAACGATAACGACAAGCGCCGATATTATAAACCCGTGTATCATCGGCTTAACTCCGGATTTTTTCATATCTTTAAAGCTTGTGTTTAATCCAATTGCGGCAAGCGCAGCAACCATCAAAAATTTACTAAATTCTTTAGACGCCAAAGAAATCTCGGGCGGTATAACTTCAAAACTGTTTACTATCGCAAGACCTATAAATCCAACTATAAACCACGGAAAAAGTGAAAAGAAATTTATTTTTGGTTTTGTTTTCTGTTTATCCTGTGCCGATTTCATTTGGTTATCATCGTTTGAAAGTTCCGAAATTTTATCCAGTTGACTGACTTCATATTTTTCGCCTTTAGTTTTAACCTCGGTTAAAACCTGCGAAGCTTTCACATGTTCTTTTTGTTTTATACGTATGTTAACGTAAGCAAAAGCAAGCACTGTCGGGATAATCGAAAGCGTTCTTGTTAGCTTAACCATCGTCGCAAAATCCCCCGCTGCCTCGCTGTAGGCATATCCCGCGGCAACTACGCTCGAAGTATCGTTTACGGCGGTGCCCGCCCAAAGCCCGTATGCCATGTCGCTTAGCCCCAACGCATGCCCCATAAACGGAAAAGCAATTATCATAAGCATATCAAAAATAAATGTCGCCGACATAGCATACGCTATATCTCTGTCCTTTGCGTCGATAACCGGCGCAATTGCCGCAATTGCCGACCCGCCGCATATTCCTGTACCTGCCGAAATCAGATTGGACAGCTTCCAATCAAGCCCCAAAGCTTTTCCGATAAAGTATCCGCCACCAAAACAGGTTAAAAGCGTGAAAAACATAACCGCAAGCGACAACGAACCAACCGTTAAAATTGTTTGTATACTTAAAGATGCTCCCAAAAGAATTATCGCAAATTTAAGCACTTTTTTTGAGGTGAACTTCAAACCGGCTTTCAAAATTGAAACATCAAAAACAGTATTAATTATCATGCCGATAAACAACGCTATAACCGAAGCTCCGATTAGATGTATCGGCAACAACCCCTCGACATACTGTGATAAAATTGCTATTGCTATCGCCACGGCCAAACCGGGCAATATCTTTGCTGTGCTTTTAATAAAAACCAAAACAACTACCTCTTTCTCTTAATTTCACTAACCGTATTGATTATAACCAAATTTAATGATAAAATAAAATAATCATTTCTTATTTTGTGATAAATATTTTTTATCAAAGAGGTTTCGTATGATCGACAATCGTATGTATACATTTCTTGAACTTTGCAACACTATGAACTACCACAAAACTGCCGAAAACCTAAACATGACACAGCCCGCCGTAACACAACATATTAAATACCTTGAAAATATATATGGTTGTAAGTTGTTTGAATACAGAAATAAAAAACTTTACAAAACAAAAAAATGCATAGAACTTGAGAAGTACACTAGGTCTATTATTTCCTTAAACATGACCGCTATACAAGAACTGTCTATTGCGGACAAGACCGAAATAAACATCGGAGCAACTAAAACCATAGGAGAGTATCTGTTAAAAAGCGCGCTTCATTCTTTTATATATGAGGATAACTATGAAATAACGTTGACTATCGACAACACCGAAACTTTATTAAATAAACTCCATCACTTTGAACTCGACCTTGTTATTCTTGAAGGGTATGTGGATAAAGGTAAGTATAAGCATAAGAAGATATCGAACGAGCAGATTGTAGGCATCTGTTCCCTTTGCCACCCTTTCGCAAACAAAGAGATTGCTTTGTCAGAAATTTTCTTACAAAACGCAGTGTTTCGGGAACAAGGTTCCGGTTCAAGGGCTGTTTTTGAAAACTTTTTAACGCACAAGGGCTACTGCGTCGATATGTTTAAAAACAAGACAATTTTAAGCAGCAACAGTTTAATTGAGTATGCCGTCCAAAACAATTTTGCAATCTCGTTTGTTTATGATGTGATACCACATAATAATAACAATCTTGCTACCTTTAACATAAAAGACAGCAAAATTACACATGAATTCAACTATATTTTTTTGAACGAAGAAAAAGCAAAAAAAGCAATCGATTTGATAGAGCAGAAAATCTGAAAAATATGCATAAATTTAACTTTTGTTAAATTTGAGATATTAATTTTCAAAAAATGTTGTATTTTACTTAAACTTATGTTAAAATAATACGGCAATTCACACGCAAACTTGGGAAAAGTTGTGCCGCCTAGCGGTTCTTAACCCTTAAGAGTTTGCGGAGGAATAAAACAAAATTTAAGGAGAAAAATCAAATGGCAGTTGTATCAATGAAACAGCTTCTTGAAGCCGGTGTTCACTTTGGACATCAAACAAGAAGATGGAACCCAAAAATGGCTCCGTACATCTTCACAGAAAGAAACGGAATCTACATCATCGACCTACAAAAAACAGTAAAAAAACTCGACGAGGCGTATAACGTTGTTCGTGATATCGCTACGGCGGGCGGTTCGATTTTGTTTGTAGGAACAAAAAAACAAGCTCAAGAGTCTATCAAAGAAGAAGCTCTTCGTTGCGGAATGCACTATGTAAACGCACGTTGGCTTGGCGGAATGCTCACAAACTACAGAACCATTCGCAGAAGAATAGACAGAATGGAACAACTCAAAAAAATGCGTGAAGACGGAACTTTCGACCTTCTTCCCAAAAAAGAAGTTATTAAACTTCAACTTGAAATCGAAAAACTCGAAAAATTCCTTGGCGGAGTTAAAGATATGAACGGTCTTCCCGCTGCACTTTTCATCGTTGATAGCCGCAAAGAACACATCGCTGTTGCGGAAGCACGTAAACTCAACATCCCTATCATCTCAATAGTTGACACAAACTGCGACCCGGACGAAATTGATTACGTAATCCCCGGAAACGACGATGCTATCCGTGCGGTTAAACTCATTGCCGGCGCAATGGCAAACGCTATAATCGAAGGTCGTCAAGGCGAACAAGATTTCGACGGAGAGCAAGCTCCGGCGACAGAACAACCTGAAACAAAAGAGCTCGACAGCGCTTCTGCCGGACAAGTTGCAAAAGAAATGATCGAAGCTTCTAAATAATTTATTTGAATTTAAAACGAGAGGAATTTTTTTAATATGTCTTTTACAGCAAAAGATGTCCAAACATTACGCGAAGCAACCGGCTGCGGAATGATGGATTGCAAAAAAGCTTTAACCGAATCGGGCGGCGATATGGAAAAAGCAAACGAATATCTTCGTGAAAAAGGTCTTGCGGCCGCTCAAAAAAAAGCAAGCAGAATTGCTGCTGAAGGTCTTGTTTATGCCGTTGTTAAAGGAAACAAAGGCGTTATCATCGAGATTAACTCGGAGACAGACTTTGCGGCAAAAAGTGACAGCTTCAAAGATTTTGTTTCGCTTTGTGCTAACACAGTTATCGAACAACAACCCGCAGACATCGAAGCTCTTGGATCTTGCGTAGTTGATGGCATGACTATCGAAAAACATCTTCAAGATAAAATTTTGACTATTGGCGAAAACATTAAACTTCGTCGTTTCGAAACGTTTGAAGGCGTTATGGTTCCCTATATCCACGGCGGCGGAACACATGCGGTTATGGTTCAATTTGACACCGATGCAAAGATGTCGGAAGACGAAAAATTTGTTCTTTTCGGAAAAGATATCGCTATGCAAATTGCAGCGGTTAATCCCCTTTTCCTTAAAAAAGAAGACGTTTCGGCTGAACATGTTGAAAAAGAAAAAGCAATTCTTACTCAACAAGCTCTCAACGAAGGCAAACCCCAAGAAATCGCAGAAAAAATGGTTCTTGGGAGAATTGCAAAGTATTATAAAGAAGTTTGTTTGCTTGAACAACCGTTTGTTAAAGACGACAAAATCTCGGTTGGCGAATACGTTAAACAAACAGCTAAAGAATTGGGCGTTGATATCTCGGTTATCAAATTTGTACGCTTTGAAAAAGGCGACGGACTTGAAAAACGCGAAGACGACTTTGCTGCAGAAGTTGCGAAAATGCAAGGCTAGTCTCCCCTGTTATTCATAAATGTTATGAACAGCTTGCGGTTGTATTCCACAGGCTGTTCATTTTTTTGGAAAACAAATTACATTTTTATTATTTTAGTACGAAACTATGAATAAAAATGAGATAATAGTTGTTTTTTGCCGCTTAATAATTTATAATGTAATTATTAAGCGATTTATAATTTTTTTTGAACAGTATGTAAACAGTTTATAAAGGAAATAAAGTTAAAATAATATCAACCCGGCGTTTTTATTGTTTTTTTGGTGAACAATGCGAAATTTTTTGAAAATCAAAAATATTATACCATCAATTCTTGCTGTGGCTATAGTTGCAATTAGTCTTGCTTTTTATTCTGAAAACATAACCAACGATCTTGACAGTTTAGTTGAAAACACTTTAAACGAACTTTCAAATCAACAAAGTTTTATTGTTGATGATTATATGATTGGCACAACGAGCCTTTTGGGTGATCTTGCTTACAGCCTTGAATTTCAAGACGCTATACTTATGGACACACCTGTGAATATGCTTAATTATCTGCTGTCGCTTGAGATTGGAAATTGGTTTGAATATCTAACCGTCGTTCGAGCCGACGGCAAAGGAATTAAATCTAACGGTCAAATAGTAGACTATTCGGACGGCGACTTCTTCAAACAGATTCTTAACCCACGAGTAGTTTTTTCGGGAGTTGAACAATCCTCTGAACGAGTTGGATCTTCTGTTTATATGTCTATGCCATTGTTTGAAGAAAACCAAGAGGTATCCGGGGTTATTATCGCAGAGATCACAAGCGAAAATCTGGAAAGCCTTTTAGTTTCAAGTTATAACGGCAGAGGACTTACCGCAATATTAGATCAAAACGGCAATGTTATTGCCGCAACAGATAACACCTATGGCGTTGAAACCGGCGAAAACATTTCGGTTATTTTAAACGAAGATGATTATAATCAACATATTACAACATCAGAGCTGTTCACAATACTTAAAACTTCAAAAAACAGTGACATCTTGTCGTATGAAGTAAACGATGAACAGATGCGATTTAATCATCAGCCTATTTTAAACACAAACTGGACCTTGCTTGTTTCCGTCCCCGAAGGTCTTATTTCAAGCGGTGCGAACGGCGTAATATTCAACACTGTCTTGTTGTTTATAGAGATGATGAGTATCGTTATAATTATATGGCTTAGGTTAATCTGGCTTAGACGAAAATCGGTTCAACTTATTCAAAAAGCCGCTTACTACGATGATTTAACCGGTATTATAAATGAGAAAAAATTCAAAATTGAAGCAAATAAAATATTAAAGTCAAACAAAGGAACAAAATACAGCATCTTTAAATTTGATATAGTTAATTTTAAGGTAATAAACAAATTGTTTGACTATAAAATCGGAGACGAAGTCATTACAAGCATAGCATCAATGTCGCTATCGCTTACCGATTCGTTTGATAAAGATTTTTTATTTGCAAGGTTAAATGCAGATGAATTTTTAGTTTTCGGAAAAACCCAAGATCTTTTATCTTTAGCAAATGGAAAATTTGAATTTGAAGATTTAATTAAAGAAAGAATGTATGAGATTTGTTCTCGTCCCATCAAATTCAGATACAGCAGTTACTCTATACCTATCGAAGAAACCGACATAAATAAAATTTTTGATACAATTGTTCTAACCCACAACTATCATAAACGAATGAGTTTTGAAGGCGTATTCGATTATGACGAAAATCTTAAAGATAAGCTCAACCATACCAACTTCATTTGTGACAACATGCGTGATGCATTAAACAACAATGAATATCAAGTGTATCTCCAGCCAAAAAACTGCCTAAATGATAACAAAATATGCGGTGCTGAAGCTTTGGTCAGATGGCATAGACCTAACGGCGAGATAATCTTCCCAAACAACTTTATATCTATATTTGAACAAGAAGGTTTTGTTGTTGAACTTGATGACTACATGTTAAACAATGTTTGCAAAATCATAAAACGTTTTTGTGACAACGGACATTCAAACATCCCTATATCGGTTAACTTTTCAAGGTTACACATGCTTAACCCGAATTTCGTTAAGGAACTAACCGAAATCGTCGATTACTATAAAATATCGCGACATCTTCTTGAGATTGAAATGACCGAATCCTCTATGATCGAAAACTCTGAAGTGTTTAAAAAAGTTTTTGCCGATCTCCACAAAAAAGGGTTCACCGTTTCAATGGACGACTTTGGCTCAGGTTATTCTTCGCTTGATCTTCTTGCCGAATTAAACTTCGATGTATTAAAACTTGATAGAAGTTTGCTTGAAAAATCCGAAGATTCGGACAAAAAGAGATGTGTCTTAACCTCAATTTTAACAATGGCAAAAAGCTTAAACCTTAAAACAGTTTGTGAGGGAGTTGAAACTTCCGAACATGTAGATTTCTTGAAAAATTCCGGCTGTGATATAGCACAGGGTTATTTCTTCTCGAAACCAATACACAACGAACAGTTTGATAGTTTGTTGGAAAACCAAAACAAATAACTAATATATAAAAGCCTCGGTGAGTATAATTTCACCGAGGCTGTTTCTCGCCTGTTTTATATTATATATAACCCTAAATTTCCTACTTCTCTATCAAAACCGCTCTTACCGGTGCGCCATCGCAACCGTCGTATTTTACGGGAAATGCGCTCAAAATATATTCGCCGTCCTCAACGTCGTCTAAAACAACGTTTTCGATAACAGCTATGTCGTTCCCTAAAATTATCTCGTGTATCTCGGGTTCGTTGTCAAGAGGAGCTACGCTCCAAGCATCGGTTACAATAGTTATGACGTCGCTATTTGCTATATACTCTGCTGCTTGTTTTGTAAGATACGAAAAACCGCCGCTATGTATAACAAGACGTTCCACGTTTTTAAGCTTCCCTTCTACATCAGAAAGTTCAATTGGTGTATCCGGCTTAAACGACATTACGATGCATCTTCCATAGTAATGTTCAAGTTTCATCTTTTCGATAGAAATATTGCTGTCTTTAAGAAAATGACAAAATGCATCGGCATGAGTTCCTATGTGACTTGTGGTAACTATTGAACTTGCGTTGTACATGTCCCCTTTTGACATGTCACAAACTCTTTTTATTTCGGGTAGCTTTGAACCGGGATAAAGCGGCGCTTTGGTATAGTCCCTTGTAATATCAATCAATTTCATAAAAAGCCTCCATTTTTTATTATAATCTCTGCCAAAGGCAAAGTTCTTAAAAACACCTTTAAACTTTTACTTGAAAATATTCTTTATGTCTGTTACAGAATTAATTCCGATTATCTCAATTTTTTTGCTAAACTCTTTTGAAACTTTTTCCGCTTCGGTTTTAGAAATCACAACCTTTTCAAAACCCAATCTTATCGCCTCGTTTATTCTAACCGAACTGTTTGAAACGGCACGAATTTCGCCGCCTAGACCGATTTCACCAAACGCTACAAGATTGTTAGGTATTGGCCTGTCTATGAGAGACGATACTATGCTAAGCGCAATTGCTATGTCAGCGGACGGTTCCGATATATCAAGTCCACCCGTTACATTAACATACACATCGAGTGCCGAAAGAAAATAACCGGCTCTTTTTTCTAGCACCGCTAACATTAGGTTTGTCCTGTTGTAATCAACCCCCGACGCAGTCCTCCGAGGTGTTGAAAAGCTTGATTTCGCAACGAGCGACTGTATCTCTGCCAACAGCGGGCGCGTGCCTTCCATTATTCCCGTAACGCAACACCCCGATGTTTCAAACGTCCTCTTGTCTAAAAGCACCATACTCGGATTTTCAATCTCGATTAAACCTTTAGAGGACATCTCGAAAATACCTATCTCGTTTGTTGAACCAAACCTGTTTTTAACTGCCCTTAGAATACGAAAAGAAAGATATTTATCCCCTTCAAAATAAAGCACCGTATCAACAATATGTTCCAAAACTTTTGGACCTGCTATTGCACCGTCTTTGTTTATGTGCCCTATGATAATCATCGGAATTCCCGAGGCTTTAGCGGCTTTAATTAGCCTAGTCGCCGACTCTCGCACCTGTGTAACGCTTCCGGCAGAGGAAGAAACCTCGTCGGTAACCATCGTTTGTATAGAGTCAATAATTACAATATCGGTTTTTTCCGTTGTAATCTCATTTGATATCACGTCAACATTAGTTTCGTTTGCAAGCTTTATGTTATCGGAATTAACCGAAAGTCGTACCGCGCGAAGTTTAATTTGGCTTAACGATTCCTCACCCGAAATATAAAGCACCCTTTGTTTTTCGGACAAGCTTTTACACGCTTGCAACACAATTGTAGACTTTCCTGCTCCCGGTTCGCCCCCCAAAAGCACCGCCGAACCTTTTACAAGTCCGCCGCCGAGCACCCTGTCAAACTCGCCTATCCCGGTTTTAATTCTGATGTGGTTATCCGCTTCAACCTCGCTTAACGAAACGGTTTTAATCACACTATGTCCCGATAAAAACGACTTTCTGTCAGAAGCTTTTTTCTCTACTATCTCTTCAATTAATGTATTCCATTCTAAACATTCGGGGCACCTTCCAAGCCACTTAGGCGAAGATGCTCCGCAGTTTGAACATAGATATATTGTTTTTAAAGCCGCCATTTAATAGTTCCTTATTTTTTTATTGTTTACTGTTTTTATATTCGATATATCCCTCATAGATAATATACGAAAGTAATCGTTGATATTCCGGGTCAACGAGTTTTTCGGTTTCTTGTGTGTTGGTTAAAAAACCACATTCAATAAGCACCGTCGGTATCTCAATATTGTTCAATATAAATATATCGCTGTTTCCTTTTTTAATCTCTCTGCGATTATCGGGTTGTAGATTTTGTTTAATAGTTTCATGCATTATTTTCGCTAAAACTTCGCTTTGTTCGTTTTTATTGCCATACAAAATTTGTGTACCGCTTTCGGAACTGTCGCTATATGCATTTTGATGGATACTTATATAAACCGTTCCGTCGCCGTACGAATTCGCAAGGTCTACCCTTGCGTTAATGTCAGATTTCTTTTTTTGCGAAATTGTATTAAGCGAATTGTCCCCTACCGCCATATCGCTTTCTCGTATCATTATAACGTTTTCACCATGTGCTTCAAAAACTTCTTTCATAACAAGCGCGATTTCAAGATTTACATCCTTTTCAAAAAATGCTCCGTCGGGGGTTTGTGTTCCCGGGTCAAATCCACCGTGTCCGGCATCAATAATAACGTAATCGGTTTGTGTAAGCGATGACATCGTTTGCTGTGACATCGTCTCGGTTATCCTTGTAAACGAAACAATCGTTAAAAGCATAATACAAATAGCTAAAACAGAAACAACGATTGCCACCATTTTATATTTATAGTTTTTCATAAATTAACACCTCGATTAATTTTATGCAAAAACTATTTTTTAATTACCATTATCTATCTGCGCATATCTTGGCTTCTGTTTTGCTCGTAATATCTTTTCTTGTCTGCATACATAAATTTATCAGCTATTTGCTGTGTTTTTTCCCAATCTTCAATCTCGCTGCCCTCACAAACAGCATATCCCATTGCTACCGACGCCATCGGAATTTTCTCACCGCAAATCTCAACAAGATTTTGTTTTACTGTTTTGATATATTCCTCCACAATATCTGTGTGAACAGGTGGCATTATCGTTGCAAATTCATCCCCTCCGATACGATAGACTACAAAATTTTCAAAATTCTCAACAACAAGTGCTTTTGCACACGCTTCGATATAAAAATCCCCCATCTTGTGTCCAAACTTATCGTTAACACTTTTCAATCCATTTAAATCGGTTAGCACCAAAATGATATTTTTAATGGCGCTCTTTTGTATAATGTTATGAACATCGGTGTCAAATGCGTTTCTGTTTTTAATCTTTGTAAGACTGTCTGTGTTATATATATCTTTATAATGCGGATTAGAAATTCTTTTGAAAATTTTATGAGAAACTAAACCGGCAAGTATACATGTAACAACAATAGCAATCAACGCGTGTGCACCGATTTTATTAAAAGAATCATACTGGCTGTCGGCATAAAACTCTATCCCAAGCGCTGAAACTACGTTTCCATTTTTGTCATGTAACGGAAAATATGCAACATATACATGTCCCCATTCGGTGCTTAATATCTTTTCGGGCAAAATTTCAACACCGGTTAGAGCTTCTCTTAATGACTCTTGAAACTCGGGTTCAATTAAATCTCCGACATACCGAAAGTCCACATCCTCTACCGGAAGACCATCTACATGATAGATAAGCTCACCTTTGTCATTTACCGCCGCCGTATAAAGATATTTGGCCCCCGATATGTCTCGAACTTCGTTAAGCAAAGTATAAGCTTGCTCATACTGTTCGCCCACCATATCCTCTCTTGTTTTGATATCGGTAAATATATCTGCGTCAATTTGTTCGTCTATGTAAAGATCAATCGACCAAGCGCTCTGTTTCAAAACATTTATCATCTCGCTGTAGCTAATCGAAAAAACAATAATTGAAATTATTACACCGCAAAAAGCAATAATTAAAGCGACAAACACTGCAACTTGAACGTCTACGCGACTTGAAAATTTCTTGCTCATATTCCACCTCTTGTAAAACTAGTATTTAGTGGTATTTCTAAATCCATCTTGTATTTACTGTATGATTATTCTAAAAATCCGCTATCCTCTTCTTTTGGTTCAAATCCGGGTATAACCGTTATATCTTTAAGTTTTCTTTGAATTTGTCTAGTTCTGACCCCAATTAATTTGTCAAGGTCTTCATTAGCTCGATTAATCTTATCTTGTGTTGATTGTAAAACTCCGGCAAATTTATCAAACTCTGAGCGAACAGAACCGAGAACCTCCCAAACTTCGGACGACCGTTTTTGTATTGCAAGCGTTCTAAATCCCATCTGCAAGCTGTTTAAAAGCGCCGCCATCGTTGTGGGCCCCGCTATGCTAATCTTATAGTCGCGTTGCAATACCTCAACAAGTCCAAGCCTAACCGCCTCGGCATATAACCCCTCGACAGGCAAAAACATAATACCAAAATCTGTTGTGTTGGGAGGGTCTATGTATTTTTCGCTAATGTCTTTTGCAAACCTTTTTAGCCGCGCGCAAAGCCCACCTTGCGCAACTTCAATAGCTCCACTGTCGGCGCTGTCATATGCGTTTAACAGTTGTGAATACGCGTCCATTGGGAACTTTGCATCGATAGGCAAATATGTATATCCATCGGTCTCGTTAGGCATCTTAACCGCAAACTCAACCGGGTTGTTTGTACCTTTTTTAGTCACAATATTCTTTTCATATTGCTCAACTGCAAGCATCTGTTCAAGTATAGCGCCAAGCTGTATCTCGCCTAGGACACCCCTAGTCTTGACGTTGGACAAAACTTTTTTAAGATCACCTACCCCCGTTGCAAGCGTCTGCATCTCTCCTAGCCCTTTGTATACCTGTTCAAGGCGTTCGGACACCAGCTTAAAACTTTGGCTAAATTTATCATCAAGCGTTTTTTGAAGTTTCTCATCAACAGTGTGGCGAACTTGTTCTAGTTTTTTTGTGCTTTCATCTTGAATTGCGGCAAGCCTATTTTCCATCGTTGTCCGCATGTTGTCTAACTTTTGTTCTGTTTGTATCGAAAAACCTTGAAGCTTTTGATCGACAGTTAGGCTAATCTGGGTAAGCTTTTTTGTGTTTTCCTCTTGAATTGAAGTTAACCTGTTTTCCATCGTTGTGCGCATATTGTCTAGTTTTTGTTCCGTTTGCACCGAAAAGCCTTTAAATCTTTCGTCCACCGAACCTAGCGTTATTATGACATTCTTTTGAAGGCTGTCTTGTGAGTTTTTCAAAAGTTCTCCAAGCGAATTTATGTTGTTTGTCGTAACTTGTGACGACTCTTGACGCGACAAACGAAGCTCGGCGGCTATATCGTCTCTCAAACGTTTTATGTCTTTATCCGATACTTTGTTGTTGTCCGATTTCACAAGCACCATCACAGAGAGAATAACCGATATAACGCTTATAATCATTACTATAATTAAAAAAATATCCGTCATTTAAATCAACAAACTCCTTTTTGAAAAATCAAGGGCACAACCTAACACAAACAACTCAACGAATGAACATCGGTGTCAGCATTAAGGCATGATGCAAAAAAATTTTGATTGATTTGTAGGGCAAGGGCGTTGCTCTTGCTGTAATGTGGCTTAAATCGGTGTTTCGGCAAGAGCAGAGCCCTTGCCCTACATCTCATAATATTGTGTTTACATTTTTTAACTCAAACCTATTTTATAACGCTTAAACACTCAAGCAACATGTTAACATATTCTTCCCTGTTAACGTTAATCGCTACTACTGTATTTGGGGGTTTTTTAAGTATCCCCTTAGTATCGGTAACTGTGCAACCTCTTGTGTATCGTCCGTCAAGATCAACTTTTACATAATACGGTTTTGTTTCGATAATCGAGGCGTCAATAAGCCACGCTATCGGAAGCGGCGCTTGAATAGGACAACCGACCGAAAGAATTGGATTTTCAAAGTGGTCTGCATAGGCTTTTAAAAGCTCTACTAAAAGTTTTG
>CAYJJR010000015.1:0-37985 GCA_964370565.1 uncultured Oscillospiraceae bacterium
TTATAAAAACCGTTGTCGTAATCTTGTTTTGGGACATACCCCAAAATTGGTTCGTCCCGGTAACCACCATATGTTTCGTAGTAATCTGCTATGACTATAAAAAAATCCTCGGTGGCAGCTAACGGCAGAACGGAATAAAACGGAATGTCGGTATTTTTCAGTTTAATTTCATATGTTTCGCCTGTGTTAATATTGCTTGCAGTTAATATAACCCCTTCAAAAAAGCCATGTGGTCTATCGCTTAGCATGTATTGCGTATTTGTGTAGTTGTCGATAAAATGTTCGGTGGGGTGCAACAACGTATATACGTTGTTATCCAACAGGTGATATCTTTTGTGTCCAAACGTCTCGTCGCTTGACAAAACACCTATGGTGGTTGTGGAATTGTTCGCTATGTCGTATTCATGGCAATGCAGGCTGTTTTCAGTCTTTTGCGAGAGAAGAATTTTTCCGTCCCTCACCCCGGTTATGTGAAAAGGAGGGCCGTAGTTTGAATAGACAACCTCTTGATTCATGTTGTTAAAATCAAACTTAACAAGTTCATTGTAGTCGTTTCCGTTGTAAAACTCCATATAAAGACAACCGTTTTCGTCCGATACTATAAATTTGCTTTGAAAAGGGATCTCGGGATAGGACAACGCAACGGCGTTTTCGCCCTCTAAAGACGCACGATACAAAACAATATTATGCCCGTCGAACCTTACATAATAGAGATAGTTTTCATCGGTGAAAAAATAGGTGTCTAAGACTTTTTCAAGTTCGGTGTTTTGGGTGACCGAAACTTTTTTTGTTTCAAAATCGATATATAAAATGTGACCGAAAGGGTTGTCTATTGTGCCCCTTGCTCCGTAGTATGCCCCCGTTTCAAAATGAGTAAGACTTCGCACAGATATATAATTTAGCTGGAAGACTATCTTGGCATTCACAGGGGGAACGGCTTGTTGCTCTTTGATTTGCGTGTCGTCCTCTAAAAGCTCGGCGGCAGGTTGCGAACTGCCACAACCCGAAAACAAAAGAAACAGCAACAAGCAAAGCGATAAAAATATCAAAATCTGTTTTGTTTTCATTTTCTGCTCCTTTCTTTCACAAAGTCGCAAAACCAAATTATTTTAATTCGTCGCCGAACGGCGACACCTTAATTACGAATTACGAATTACGAATTACGAATTACGCATTACGCATTACGAATTACGCATTAAAATCGCATTAAATAACAATAAACTGCCCAATATTTCTAAGCAACGTATTTTTATAATACCCTCTTGATATTATGCGCAAAATTTTCCGGGGCTTTGAAAGCTGTTCAAATTCGGCATATTTTACCGCAAGTTTTATATCCTGTTCTGTCATTAGATACCCGAAACGTTCGGCAAACTCGCCGGCTTGACGAAACATCGAAAGATAGATAGCTCTCATCTTTTGCTTGTTAGAAAGTTTTTTTGCGGACAACATAAGGTCGTTTGCGTCGTACGCCCCAACTTGGTTGTTGCCGTGTTGACGGTATAGAATTGTCGGAATGTCGAGAAACGCTATCTCGCCAAACTGTGCCGCACAAAGCGCAAGCCACCAATCGTGCATAACGGCTTTTTTTGGGCGCGGAACGGCAAACCGTAAAAGCGCCCTGTTAACCATCATGGTGCAACCCGTGACGTTGTTTTGGCTTATATAGTTTTTAAAACTTTTTCGTTCGGCAGAAATCTTTTCGTATTTAAACATAGATTTTGCTATTATATCAAGGTTTTGGTCTACCACCGAAAGGTCGGTGTGTACCAAAATTGGGGTCTTTTCCCCAAACCGTTGTTCGCTTTTTTGCATAAGTTCAAGTGTTTTTTCGATTTTGGTTTCAAGCCAAACATCGTCCGCGTCGGCACACATGACATATCGTCCGTTTAACTCGACGTTTAACAACTTAAAAAAATTCCCCGCGGCGCTGCCACTTGGAACAGAGTTTGGAACAAGCCGAATTCGACCGTCTTTTTTTATATATCGCTCAATAATTTCAAGCGTTTTGTCGCGCGAAACATCGTCTCGAACAACAAGCTCGAAATCGCCAAAAGTTTGGTTAACTATCGAGTCGAGAAGGTCTTCAAGATGTTTTTCGCTGTTGAATGTTGCAAGAACCACAGATACCAAAGGTTTGTTTGTTTCCATTTACTGCACAAGCGCCTTTTCAAATACAGATTTAATCTTTTGTTTGCTCGCTATCCCTTCATGAACCTTTTCGCCCTCGATATAGTAAGTCGGGACATAGTAATAGTCAAAACTATTTGCAAAACTCGATTGTTTATCTTCGTCTATAAGTTTTATCTCGATGTTTTTAAACTCGGGAGTTTCTAAAAAAAGTTCCTCTTGCCAAGCCAAAGCCCTTTTGCAATGCGGACAGTTTGCCTTTATAAAAAGCATAACTTGTTTCATAATTGTGACCATTCCTTTCTTCAACACCGTTTAAAATCGCGAGGTTAAAACCGTTTACACACATTGTAATTATATAGCTTTTTTTTGGGTTTGTCTATCTATTATTAGGATAAAAAACATAAAACTTTCGGAAAAGCTTGTTATGTTTTTGTCAACTTTGTTAAAAAAACAGATAAATCTAATAAATTTTAGTAATTAGTTAATTGAAAAACAGTTTAAATGATGTTATTATAATTATACAATAAAAATATAAAAATTCAAATGAAGTGGATTTTAACTATGAAAACAAAGTTTAACGTTGCAATAATGACAGGAACAAGGGCGGAATATGGCCTTTTGCGCCCCGTTATTCGAGAGGTTTTAAACAACAAACAACTTTCGCTTAAACTTCTTGTAACCGGTTCCCACCTTGTGCGCTCGCTCGGGTATACGATAAGCGAGATAAACGCCGACAGAACGCCTATTGACTTTGTTTCGGACATTCTCGGCGACGACGAGAGATGCGACAAAAGTTTAGCCATGGCGGAGGCGTTGAGCAGTTTTTCAAAATATTTTAGACATAATTCAATCGACGCGCTTGTCATACTTGGCGACCGATACGAAGCGTTTGCGGTGGCGGCGGCGGCGGTTTCGTGCAACGTGCCAATAGCCCACATAAGCGGAGGCGACGTGACCGAAGGCGCGGCGGACGATTTCTATCGCCATTGTATAACAAAGATGAGTTGCTTACATTTTCCGTCAACCGAAGTATACAGAAAACGCGTCATACAACTTGGCGAAAGCCCCGACAGAGTGTTTAATGTCGGCTCGCTTGGCGCGGAAAACATCAAGAACATGCCAAAACTTTCGGCGGCGGAAGTTTCGCAAAGCATTGGGTTCGATTGCACAAAACCTTTTTTGCTCGCGACGTTTCACCCCGAGACCCTTTCGGGCGTCGAGGTTACATATCCGCTTAACCAACTACTTGACGCGGTTTCGGTATGTAAAGTACCTGTACTTTTTACAAAAGCAAACGCCGACGAAGGCGGAATGTTGATAAACCAAACAATCGAAAGATATTGCGAGAGAAACTCAAGTTGTCAGCTTGTTTCAAGCCTTGGCGCGTTGCGTTATCTGTCCGCTATGGCGGCGTGTTCCGCCGTAATCGGAAACAGCTCGTCCGCAATTGTCGAAGCCCCAACCCTTAAAAAGCCGGCGATAAACATAGGTGATCGACAAAAAGGGCGAATTGTCGGGATTAACAATATAAATTGTGTCGCGAGAAAACAAGACATAGTAGACGCGATTAAAAAGGCGATGTCGGATGATTTTAAAAACAGCTTAAAAAACATGCAAAGCCCGTATGACATAAGCCAAAACGCAAGCGAAGCGATAGTCGAGAGGTTAGCGGAGTTTTTAAAAGCAGACAAGATGCAGGTTAAAAAAGCGTTTTACGACGTGGACTTTAGCATATAAAAATTAAAAAAGATATCCTACAAAAAGCTAAACTCGGCAAACAACAAGGATTTTTAATAGCAAATTTTACGTTCAAGTTTCCAACCGAAATTCGCCGTAAACAATAAAAAAACGGCAAAAAACTAAAACATCAAGAAAGGAACTTTTTATGAAACTTTTAGTTGTAGGTCTCGGTTCAATGGGCAAACGCAGAATAAGGCTTTTGAAACAGTTTTTTCCGACACATGAAATAGCGGGGGTCGATTTAAACGTCGAACGAAGAAACGACGCGAAACAACTTTTTTCGGTTGAATGTTTTGACACAATTGAACAAGCTGTCGAAACGTTTTCGCCAAACGCCGCGCTTGTGTGCACCTCGCCTTTGTCACATGGTGAGATAATTAAAACTCTCCTAAACTTTGAACTTGATATCTTTACCGAGATTAATCTGGTCAGCGATCTTTACAACGAGAACATTAAAACCGCAAAACAAAAGAAAAAACTGCTTTTTCTTTCGTCTACACAGATGTATCGCAAAGAGATTGAATATCTAACGTCTACGATAAAAAGCACAAAAGAGAAAAAAAGCTATCGTTACCATGTCGGGCAATATCTACCCGATTGGCATCCTTGGGAAAGTTACAAAGATTTCTTTGTCGGAAACAAAAGAACAAACGGTTGTCGCGAGATTTTTGGCATCGAGCTTCCGTGGATAACAGACGCTTTTGGCGAGGTTGTGTGGGCGGACACGTCGTTTTCACGACTTACAAAGCTTGAGATAGACTATCCCGATTACTATGCCGTAACGCTTGAACACGCCGACGGAACTATTGGACAACTGACGGTTGACATCGTTTCAAGAAAAGCGACAAGGGAATTTGTTGTTATATCGGAAAACCTTTATCTAACGTGGAGCGGGACGCCGTCCTCTCTTATGAACTTTGACACCGAACAAAAAGAATTTGTCAATATTTCGTGTTACGATGATATTATGCAGGACGAAAGATATTCCGACAACATAGTTGAAAACGCGTATGTGGACGAGCTTGCGGAGTTTTTCGACGCGCTTGAAAAAAAGGCGATTCCGCGCCATAGCTTTGAAAAGGATTTGAAACTACTTGCTCTAATTGACAAAATAGAAGGAATTTCTTTTTAGTTAGAAGTGAAGAGTGAGGAGTTAGGAGTTAGGAGTTAGGAGTGAAGGAGCGGCTTGCGCCGCAATTTAGATAACAATGATTTAAACATGGTAAAAGGTTTCGTCCTCCTTCGCCTTCCGTTGTTACAAAAACATCAAAGCAATAAAATTTGTCATTCAAATTGTGGCGTAAGCCACACCAACACTATTAACTATTAATTATTAACTATTAACTAAATTAATCTTCGCAAGGAGAGAACAAAGCATGAAATTTCTTTCAAAAAAAGAAATTTTCAGATGTAGCTACGAAACAACGCATAATTAAGTAACACAAATAAACTTTAGGAGAAAACAAAGCGATGAAATTTCTTTTTTGTGGTCTAGGCTCAATAGGCACACGGCATCTTCGCGACACGGCAAAGATACTTTCTGATCAAAACATAAAAGCCGAATATTATGCGCTTAGAAGCTCTAAAAGGGAACTAGCAAACGATGTCCAACAACTTTTAAGCGGCAGTTACTACGACATATCCGAAATCGACAGGACGTTTGATGTTATATTTATCAACAACCCTACGTCGTTACACTTTGAAACTTTGCTTAATTTAAAAGACAAAGGCAGAATGTTTTTTATCGAAAAGCCGCTTTTTGAAAAGGTGTATGACATTTCGGTTTTTCTTTCGCTTGAAAACAAACTTTATTATGTCGCGTGTCCAATGCGGTTTAATCCGTCCGTTTGTCACGCGAAAGAATTTTTGAAAGATAAAAAAATCCTTTCGGTGCGTTCGATATGCTCGTCCTATCTTCCGTCGTGGCGCCCCGGCACCGACTACAGAGAATGTTACAGCGCGATAAAGGAACAAGGCGGCGGAGTTCGGCTCGACCTTATTCATGAATGGGACTATCTTTGTTATCTTCTCGGGTTCCCGACCGAAGTCAAAAGCTTTGAAAGCAACGCTTCGGCGCTTGAAATATCGTCCGAAGACAGCGCGGTTTACATCGCAAAATACCCTCAAGGCTTTTTGCTAACGCTTGCGCTTGACTATTTCGGGAAAGTTCCAAAACGCGAACTCGAAGTGATAACGGACGACGGAACGGTTGTTTTTGACATGCTAGGTCTTAAAACCACGATATACGAAAACGACAAAGTCGAAACTATCAAACACAGTTTAAAAGCGGAATATCGGTTTTTGGAAACGGAATATTTCCTCGAACTTTGTTTGGGAAGAAAAACCGAAAACAAAAATTCACTTGAAAACGCAGTTACAACGCTTGGAATTGCGATTGGATAGTTAATCTTAGTTAATAATTAATAGTTAATAGTTAATAGTGTAGGTGCGCCACTTCGTGGCGAGATTTGAATAAAATTATATGACATTTTCGCCTTGCCAAAATCGGCATTGTAGGGGACAACAAAGTTGCCCGTCCCGTAACACCATCGGTTGACATCACAATTATGGTATGAGGCAGAATCTTGACTCGACCGTCACAAATTAACGAAAATATAAAAAAAGAAGGATTATATGGACAAAAAAAGAGTCGGTTTAATTATCGTTGTGGTAGTTATTGCGTTTTTAGTTTATAATAACTTTAGACTGTTTAATTTAACTCAAAATCTTTTGGGTCAAGTTAACACGCTTCACAACAATATATGGAACATAAACGATGAGATTACAAATCTGCAATATGCGATTAATGATATCGGCGAGCAAGCAAAAGCAGAACAAAGTTTGTTTTCCGATGTTTCGACACAAGAAACCTTCGTAGACGGAAAGATTAATCTAACCGTAACCGCGATACCGAAACAGATGTCAAACGACGAAACGATGAGTTTGGTGTTTGAACTTGCCGGCGAAAAAGTCGAAACTCCGTTTGTCGGAAACGAAGTTTTAGTGGAACTTGACATGGTTCAAGAACTGTCTCCTATAATCGTTATAACCTCCCCCGAGGGGACAAGGCAACAAGCACTCGAAACTATTGATTTCACAAAGCTTATGCTAGCATTTGTTTATGCGGAAGTTTCGGAACAAGGGCAAGGGACAGAATTGCAAACGTTTTTCGACATATCCGTTGAAGGGGCGTTTGACATCTCTGACATTAAAACTCTCGAAGTTTTTGCGGAACAACAACAGGTTCCCGGAAGAGACGACAACGGGCAGATGGTTGAAGCTCCGGCGGTGGAGCTTAGCGGAAACGGATATCACCCGAGCGGCGAAAGCCTCGACGTTTCGTTTGTTTCAGACGGAAGATATAAAGTTGAGATAACGGAATTTGTCGAGAGAGACGACGAGTTTGAATATAAGTTTTATGCCAAAGTCACGCTTAACGACGGAACAACATATATACCAATGGACGAGGTTATAGGGGTTATCGGTGAAGTTTTAAGCATACAAAACCCCGAGATTTCAACCTATGGATATGTCGACCTTATAATGCAACTAGATTAAAAGATTTTATTAATAAAACGGAGCTTAAACATGAAGATACTTTTCACAATCTGCGCAAGAGCAGGGAGCAAAGGCGTTGCCGGAAAAAACATAAGGGATTTTTGCGGATATCCGCTTTTGTACACAACGCTTGCGGCGTATGACCTTTTTTTGAGAAAATACGGAGCAGGCATAGAAGCCGCCCTTGCAATCAACACCGACAGCGAGATACTTGTTAACCAGATGCGGACGACAAAACTAACGTTTTCCCACGTTCCAAGATCGCCCGGGTTAGCGGGCGACACCGCCTCTAAAATCGAGGTAATAGCAGAAACACTTCTAGTTATGGAACAAAGAACAGGGGTATACTTTGACCTTGTTGTCGACATAGATTTAACGTCGCCGCTTAGAAAAGCCGAGGACATTAAAAACGTTATAATGGCGCTTTTAAACAATCCGCAAGCGGACGCCGCAATGACGGTTACTGAACCGCGCCGAAACGCATATTTTAACCAGCTTTCGACAAACCAATATGGTTTTTTGTCGGCGGTTGTCCCGTCTAACTATGTGACGCGTCAACAAGCGCCGCCTGTATACGACGCGAACGCTTCGATATATGCCTATCGCCCAAGCTATCTCAAGAGCAACGACGGGATACTTTTACACGGCAGGGTTGCGCCGTCCATGATGACCGACACCGCAATTTTAGACATCGACAGCGAAGAAGATTTCGAGCTTATGCAACTTGTCGCGGAACATTTCTATTCAAATTTCCTCGAATTCCGCGAAGTAAGAGACCACGTAAGGGAAATTATTTAAAAGTTAATAATTAATAATTAATAGTTAATAGTTAATAGTTAATAGTTAATGTGCGCCCTTACGGGCGAAATTCTGAATATCTTGTTTTGTGGAACTTATGCTCGTTTGTGGTTGTCGTCCTACTGCCGAACTTTAATCTCTTTGCCTCTCCCTTTGGGAGAGGTGACGACCAAAGTCGGCGGAGAGGGCAAAACAGCCAAGCCACAAGCAAATAATTAAAAAAAGGATAAAAGATGTCTTTAGATTTCCTGTTTCTATATGAACATATCGCGCGCGAGTTTGAAAGCATCTCGCTTATAATGGCGGAACTTGAAAACCGCGGTTATTCTTGTGATATAATGCAGTTAATGTCTCGCAAAAAAATTAAATATTTCACCTATAATAAACCGAAAGTTATCGTTCCGTCCGCCATGTACAACAACGAAACTTTAAACAGCTTTGTGTACAATAACGTCGGCAAACTTCAAAAGGTTGTCAACCTCCATTGGGAACAGGTGTTGTCGCGCGAACAAGAGGAGAGTCGTTTCTATTCGTTCGCGGAAAACGCAAGAAAATGCACCCACATATGCTGGGGCGAAAAAGCAAAAAAGCGAATTATGGGCAACGGAGTACCCGAAAAAAACGCGGTAGTAACGGGCGCGGTTCAGATGGATTTTTTGAACGAGAGGTTTAACGCGCTTGACAAAAGCCGCGACGAGATAGCAAGACAATACAACCTTGATACCAATAAACAATGGTTGTTATATATAAGTTCATTTTCCTGTGCATATATGGACGACAAAGAAATCGAAGAACTTAACGAGATGACTAACCTTGATTTCTATGGGTTTAAACAACTTGGCATTCGTTCGATGGAAAAAACGCTTGAGATGATAGACAAACTTCTCGAAAAACACCCCGAATTTGAGTTTATCTATCGCCCACATCCTTGCGAATGGCAAAGCCCACCGCTTGAAGAAATGAAGAAGAAACATAAAAACTTCTATGTCATAACCGATTATCCGGTTAAGCAATGGATAAAAACAAGCGACACGATATTGATGTGGATGAGCACCTCGATAGCAGAAGTTTATTTTGCCGGCAAAAGTTGCATAGTAATTCGCCCCGAACCAATCTTTGACGATTATGACCCGGTTACGTTCGAGGGGGTTAACGCAGTCGAGAACTTTGAGCAACTTGAAACGGCGATATCGTCCAAAGAAATACAGTTTCCGATAGACAAAGAGATGTTGCTTTCGCATTACGACAACGGCGACGGCTTTGCATATATAAGAATAGCGGATCTTTTAGAACAAACGCTTAAACAGTCTCCGCGTGATTTTCCGTTTTCCGAAGGATATAAACCGCGCAAAAACATTGTTAAATTTTTCGCGCTAATTGGTTTAAATCTTTTTGTAACACTTAAAATAAATCCAAAATGGTTTTCGTTTTTGGGACAAAATTTTGTCCGTTCGCTTTCTAGGTTTATGGGTTATATAAGTAAATCGCGAGTTTCAAAAAAACGAATAGAAGATGCAAAACAAACGATGAAAGGACTAATTCAATAGTGCAAAACCAAAATCCAACCCCCCTTAACCCGACGTCGTTTTTAAGCTCGATCTTTAAGTTTTCGATAGCCACATGGGTTAATGCCGTCATATACGGTGTTTCTTTAATACTCGTAAGTTTCGTGCTGGATAGCGCGGTTTTTGGGGTGTTTGATCTGTTTATAACCGCTTCAACTACGCTTATGAATTTGGTTATGTTGGGGCTCGACCACGCGTATATACGTTTCTACAACGAACCGCCAAACGGCGCAAAAGACGAAAAACAACTCGCGGCGGCGACTATGGGCTTGTCGCTTATATCGCTTGCGGTTTTCTCGTGTTTGATTATATTTGTGTTGCCAAACGAAACAAGCAACCTGTTTTTCAGGGGACAATATCCGCTTCTTGTGACGTTGCTTTGTGTCAACACTCTTTTCTTGGTTGTGACGCGATATTTTAATATAACCTATCGTATGCAACACAACATAGCGATGTACACCGTCCAAAGCATACTTCTACAGTTTTTCCAACGCATATTTTTTCTTGTCGGCGCGCTTTTGGACCCAACACTTAACACGATAGTTATATTTAACGTCTTTGGACTTGGGGCGTTTGCGCTTGTGTTTTTCGTTATACAAAGAAAAACCATGCTACCAAAAAAGGTGCAGTTTGAAAAAAAAGTATATAACCCGCTTTTAAAATATGGTCTAGGCCTTGCGCCGACAAACATAATGCTTTGGCTCAACACCCTTTTTAGCCGTGTGTTTGTCAACGCCGTCATGGGCGCGGCGGAACAAGGTGTCTACAGTTTCATATCATACATGAGTTTAGTGCTGGGGATTATCCAAGGCGGCTTCGCGACGTTTTGGTCGGCGTTTATCTTTAAAAACTACAAAACCGAGCAACAAAAAATAATAAAAGTACACGATTTTTTGACGTTTATAATATTAACGTTAATGGCGTTTTTGCTTGTATTCCAACCGATTATCTTTATGATTATAGGCCCCGCTTATCGGTCCGGTATTTCAATTTTCGGAGCTACTCTTTTTGCGCCAATGCTTCTAATAATATCCGAGACGACGGTGTACGGAATAGCGATTGAAAAAAAGACTTATTTTGATACTATCGGAATGGGTATTTCGATAGGGCTTAATGTTTTGCTTTGCATTTTTTTGGTGCCGTTATACGGAATGTTTGGGGCATCTGCCGCCGGAGCGGTTTCGGGGCTTGCGATGTTTATCTTCCGAACCGCCGTCGCGCAAAAATTCTATCAATCGGTTGAAAGCCTTCCTAAAACAGCAATATCGATTGCGATAATGGGCGCGCTTGTTGTTATATCGTTTGTCTTGTCCGACAGTCAATTAATAGTATCCGCCATTTCGCTTGCGGTTGCGGTTTATTATATCGTCGCATACAAAAAAGAATTTATATACTGCTTAAACATGGCTAAAAAGATTTTAAGTAGTTTAATAAAAAAATAAAATTAAATTAAAGGGGAACGAAAAAATGGCTAATATCTGGCATCAAATGCCTATCGAGAGAATAACTCCCGACAGGTTTATGGCAATAGTTGAAATCCCAAAAGGAAGCAAAATTAAATATGAACTTGATAAAGAGACCGGCCTTATAATGGTTGACCGAATTCTTTACACTTCGACAATCTACCCGGCTAACTATGGATTTATTCCAAAAACCTATGCCGATGACAACGACCCACTTGACGTTGTTATAATGTGTAGTGAACCGCTTATACCGCGTTGCGAAATCGAATGTTACCCGATAGGCGTTATCTCGATGATCGACAGCGGCGAGAGCGACGACAAGATTATAGCCGTTCCTTTTAACGAACCGAACTATAACTGTTATCGTGACATATCGGCGTTGCCGAGCCATGTTTTCACCGAAATGTGCCACTTTTTCAAGGTGTATAAATCGTTAGAAGGAAAAGAAACCGCGGTTGATTCGATAAAAGGTTGTAACGAAGCGCGTGATATAATTCGTCGTTCGATAGAATGTTATAAAGAAAAGTTCCCCGAAATTACACAAGAGGAAGTCGACGATTAATTAATACTTAAGAAAAATAAAAGCAAAATTTTAAGGAGATATTTTGAAAAATGATAGTCATTACAATGGAAAACGGAAAACAAATTAAATTGGAGCTATACCCCGAAAAAGCTCCGCTAACCGTTGCAAATTTTGAAAGACTGGTTAAAAACGAGTTCTATAACGGATTAACATTCCACAGAATTATTCCGGGATTTATGATTCAAGGCGGTTGCCCCGAGGGCACGGGAATGGGCGGAACGGACGAAAAAATTAAAGGCGAATTCCCTTCGAACGGTGTTCCAAACGACACAAGCCACGAACGCGGCGTTATCTCGATGGCGAGAAGCAGCTTTGTCAACTCCGCTAGTTGCCAGTTCTTTATAGTCCACGAAACCTCCCCACACCTCGATGGAAGCTACGCCGCTTTCGGCAAGGTTGTTGAGGGGATAGAGGTTGTCGACGAGATTGCAAGCGTCGAGACCGACTATTCGGACAAACCGACAACTCCGGTTAAGATTAAAAGCATAGTGGTGGAATAACGCAACTAGGAAAATGTTGTTGTAAAAATTGGGTTTGTTTTTAAAACTTTGTAAATTTTATGTATTTTGGGCGACTTGTGTTGCAAAAGGTAAAAATATATGCTACACTGTTCGTAGTTTTTAAAGAAACGATTAAAATGTATAGTTATATGCAAATGGTTGTTTCTTAACATACAGGAGAACAAAATGACTATTTCAAACATTCAAAATGTAATGCCAACCGCTCCGGTTAAGATAAATTCAGAGATTGATTTTAAGAGTAAAAACGGAAATTCAACCCCTGTTGAGCCGGCCCAGCGCGTCGATACATTTGAAAAACAAAACGATGTAAGCAAAAGCGTTACATACGAACCGCCCAAAAAACTTTCAAAAGAACAAGTTGACGAGATTAACAGACAACGTCATGAAGCGACTATGAAATTTGTCGCCGATTCGGTTGAACAAACGGTAACCAACCAAGCGTCCGAGGCGTCTGGAATATCCTCGATTTTCAATGGATTTGAGATAACGACCGAAACATCGGAGCTTTTAACCGAGATTTTCGGAAGTTTGGAAAACGCATTACCCGCTCCCGCAACAACTGCCGAAGGTGCGTTGGAAAACGTGTCTGAGGGTGGAGCATATTCGATTGAAGCTGTGTCCGAAAGAATTATGATGATGGCGACGGCGTTTGCCGGCGATAACGAACAACTAATGGCGGACATGCAACAAGCGGTTAAAGACGGATTTAAAGCGGCAGGGTTTGACGCCGAAGCTCGCGACGAAAGCGATATGCCCGAGATAACGGGAAACACATACGACAACGTTATGAGCGAGTTTGACAAACTTTTGAACCCGGAAGAAGAACAGCAAGACGAAACGGAAACAGAACAACAAAACGAATACGACGTTGCATAAGCGTAACATTGTATAATTGAAAAAACATAAAAACCAACGCCGTCCACAAACTGTGGGCGGCGTTTGATGTTTAAACAATCAAAACGTGATGTAATCGTTAAGATAAAAAGAATATATAATTCTTTCGGTTACTTTGCGTGAGAGGCGCTTTTCTATCGCGCGCGAATACAGTTCAAGTTGGGTTTCGTAGCGCTCTTTAAGAACCAAAACGCTGTCCACCTTATCCGACTTATAGTCGACAACTACCGCGCCGCCCTTTTCAAGTATGATACAATCCGCAATGCCTTGGACGACTATCTCGTTTTGTTCAAACTGTGGCGAAAGCGGAACAACGCTGTTTGCTTTGATAAAATCAAAAAACGCGTATTCCCTTAAAACCTCGCCGTTTAAAATGCGTTTTGCCAGTTCGCCGTTGAAAAACGCTTCAAGCTTTTGGTGGTCGAGCAACTCCCCATCTTCGCTTGAGATAAACCGGTTGTCAACAAGCCTCGAAATCTCGAGCGAGAGGTTGTCTTTTGCGTTTTGATAGTTTGCATACTGCATAAACAGATGGAGCGCAGTGCCTTTTTTTGCGGCTATCCCTTGGTTTGAAAACGCAAAATACGGCATCTGCAACTTTTTTTTACCCTGTTTCGATAGCATAGAAACCGAGAGTTTTCCGGGAACATCAAAAAGCTCTTTTGTTTTTGGAATGAAATTAATCTTTTGTCGTATACTTTCAACGTCAAAATCTTGTTCGATTTTGCTAACTTCAACAGGTTGTTCAGTTTGTTGTTTTACGTCGTGTTGGATATGTTGTATACAAAAAAGTTCTGATGTTATTACGTTTGGAAACTGTTCTTTTGTTATGTTTAACGGCCCTAGGTTTTGCAAAAGCGAGGACAGACACCATTGTAAAAACGAATTTTGTTTACCAACAGCATAATCACACAATAGTTTGCTTGTCATATAACTTGAATAAACCGCGCTGGATATGTCTTTATAATCGTTAAAGCCGGAAGTTATAAACAACTTTTGTTTCGCTCTTGTCGCGGCAACATATAAAACTCGCATCTGTTCGCTTTGCATCTTTGCGGTCGTCGAAAGTTCAATGGCGCGAAACGCTGCGGTTTTTTTGATTTTTGGGAAAAGTTCTCCTTCTCCGTCGATATATCGGAGTTTTGCGCCAATCCCGACATCGTTGTCAAACATAACCGGTTTAATAGTGTCGGTTTTGTTGAATTGATTTTTAGAGTTTGCGATAAACACGACGGGCCATTCAAGCCCTTTGGATTTGTGAATCGACATAATCGAGACACCTTTTGCCCCTTCTTGGCTTGAGGAAAAAAGTTCTTTCCCCGTCTTTTTTGCAAACTCCAACGTTTCGATAAATCCTTTAAGCGTCGCGTCGTCGCGTTCGGAATAGTTTGCTGCGTACGATAAAAAACAAGCTATGTTGTCGGTTTTTTCGTCGAAACTCTCGCCGGCACAAAGAACGAGTTCGGCGTTGTTTGTGTCCAAAACATGTTCAATTAGAGATATAACCGAAAGGTTGGTTTTTTTTGCGATAAGATGTTTAATTATCTCGCTAAATTCTTTAGCCTTTTGATCGTCGCTTTTTAAAGCACGCATAAAAAGCGGCAGATGTTTCTCCTCACAAACTGTGACGTTGGCAAGTTCGTCTGCGGAAAAACCAAATATAGGTGACATTAAAATCGCCGACACCGCGACGTCGTCGCTTGGGTTGTCAAGAACTTTGAGAAAGCTTAAGAGAAGTTCGATTTCGTAGTTTTCAAAAAAATCCTCCGATGCGCTCGCCGACGTCGGTATTGATTTGTTTACAAGCGCTTGTTTATAGTGTTGGGCTTTTCCCTTGACCGAGCGAAGAAGTATAGCAAAGTCGGACGCTACGGCGGGGCGGAGCGTTTTGCCGTCGTCTACTTGATATCCGCCGTCAAGCATATCCTTAATCGTTTGAGCTATGAAATCGGCTTCGACCTCTTCGGCTTCAAGGTCTTCGTTTGAGGTAACAAGATACATCGAAAGAGGGGGCGCGTCGTTCGTCGTTAAAGTTTGCTTTTTTGCAACAAGTTGTTCGGTTGCCTCGTAATCTATGTCGCCGTTGTTTGTTGTAAATATTGGGTTAAACAAACGATTAACCGCGTCGATTACGGAATGGGAGCTTCTAAAGTTTTCGTTTAAAGAGAGATAACTGTTTTGCGTGTTTTGGCCAAGCGGTTGGCTTTTACTTTTCATGTCGAGGAATATTTTCGGGTCGGCGCGCCTAAAACTGTAGATGCTTTGTTTTACGTCACCGACAGCAAAAAGATTTTGTTTATCACTTGAAACAAGGGTGAAGATATGGCTTTGAACCTCGTTTGTGTCTTGAAATTCGTCTACCATTATATAGTCGAAATTTTGTGCAACATCCAAAGCGGCGGCGGAACGCGTTCCGTCGGGATTGGTTAAAAGCTCGATAGCTTTTTGTTCAAGGTCACAAAAATCCACAAGATTTTTTTGTCTTTTAAGGCGTGTAAATTCGTTGGAAAAGACGTTTGCGGCGTAGAAAAGCTGTTTGTAAAACGAGGAAAGCTCACCAAATTCTTTTAATATTGTGGCTTTGTCTTCAAGGAAAATTTTGTCCTTTAAAACGTCGTTTATAATTTTTTTGTAGTTATCGCGAAGTGTTTTAACTTGTTCTTTAATCTCTTTATCGCAACCTTTGTCTGTCTTAAAACGTGCAAAAGCCATCGTAAGAATTACGTTACGACAACCGTCCCAATCGTTGTTTTTTATCAAACTTAAAATCCGCGATATGCCGTCGGCTTCGTCGCCCAACATCGTTGAAAGGTCAGAAAATCCATCCGAGAAAGCGCAAAGCTCCGCCGCTTTCGACGCATAGAAAAAAGCAGCGTTTGCCGCTTTTTCCGAAAAGCTGAACATCGTTTTAATAACGGGGTTTTGTTCAAATTTTGAAATGTCATTTTTGATATCGAAAAAGTCTTTTTCAAACTGTTGTTTGTTTGGAAACATCGAAAGAAAATCATCAAATGATATAAGAATATCTTTGACTTTGTTGTCGCTTCTTGCGGAACTGAAAAGCGACGAGAGTTCCTTGAAACCGCTTTTTTCGTCTTGGTAGAGAAGCGCCAACGCGTTGTCGGCGGCTTGGTCTTTTATACGTTCGGCTTGAAAACCGTCCGCTACCGAGAAGTTAAACGGCAAGTCGGTGTTTGCGGAATATTCTTTTAAAAGATTAAGACAAAACGAATGAACTGTGCTTATCTGGGCACGTTTTAAAAGCATTATCTGTCGCGCAATGTTTTTGTCCTTTTTGTTCGCGCTATTCTTTTCATATAGCTTGTTGAATATGCGTGTTTTAAGTTCACCGGCGGCGGCGTTTGAAAATGTTAGCACCAAAATTCTGTCGGCGTCCACGCTTTGTGCGCCCGTTATAAGCGACACAAAACGTTCGGTTAAAACCGCCGTTTTTCCGCTTCCCGCGCCCGCTGAAATGAGAAGCGATCCGTCTTTAAAATCAATAGCGTCTTGTTGGTGTTTAGTCCATTTCATTTTAATGATCCCTCCCCCTATTGGCTAAATTTATCTAATGCGGCCCCTTTTGGTATTGGGCGCCATTTTTTAATTTTTGATTTTCTACACACTGCGGAGTAATCGCAATAGTCGCAAACACAAAAATTTTGTTTGTCTTTAATCGGCTCGGCGTCTATGTCCCCCGAATAAAGTTTGTCCGCTATGTCGTGTAAAATGTCGGTTACGTGTTGTTCGATAGCCGCAAAGCGTTTGAGCGACGTTAAAGCCGAGCTGTTTTTGTTTGGCGAACCGTCTACGTTTAAGCGAACAGGAATAAACACGCCGTTTGCGTCGTTTTCCATAGCCGATATAACCGAAACTTCGTCCAAAACAAGGCCTTCCATTCGATAGGCCGCGGAAGAAACGTTGCTTTTGGGGTCGGGCGCCGGGTCGAGCGGAAGATATAAAACGCCCGAAGCGGTGGCGCCTTTGTATTTTTCGTTTGAAGAGCGGCAAAGAGCAAAAAGATAAATAAGCATCTGGAGGTTAAGTCCAACCGCAACCTCGTCAAGCGAAAATGTTTTACCGCTTGATTTGTAATCTATAACGCGAAGGAACTTTTGCGAATCTTGTTCAAACATGTCAACGCGGTCAACCTTGCCTTCGATATAGATAGTTTCGCCGTTTTTCCCTTTAAGCACAATGGGAGAGCTGTCGCCGCCCCGCGCCACCGAAATTTCAACCCCAACCGTTTCAAAGCGTGTTTGTTTTTGCTCTGTTTGAAGAAATAAAAGAAGTTTTTCGGCTTGGGAAATCATGTTTTCACAAAGATATTTAATTCGCGCAACCTCGAGAAACCGCGCCCCCAACCGACTTTCAAGATACTGCTCGCCCGCTTTTCGCGCAAGCGATTTAATCTCGTCGGTTGAAAGCAAAGCAAGGTCGAGGTTTGCTTGTTTCATAACCGTTTCTATTATGGCATGAAAAAAACTTCCGGCTTCAAGAGGGGAGATTTCGGCTTTTTTAATCGGACGAATTTTAAGGGAATAGTTTAAAAAATACGCAAAACGACATCGCGAAAACTGTTCTATTCGCGACGGCGAAAGCGAAAGCGTTTCGGGATATAGTTTTTTTATCACGTCGGAGTCTGAAAGTTTGTATTTCGGAACGAAAAAAAAGTCGGAAATAATTTTTTTGTAGTCGTTTGAAACTATGTCCGTTTCAAAAAACGCGGAATTAACGCTCATGTTGTTTGAGACGTTGCTTGCTAACTCTCTCTCAAACGTTTTTTGGTTGACCGAGAAAGCAAACTCTTGCGAAACCACGGGAGGTTGTTTTATGTCGACTTTTTCCAAAAATCCCGAAAGATACGGAGTTTTTTCTAATGCGTTTCGTGAAACGTCTGTTTTTGAACTAAAAAGATAAATCCTGTCGGTTGGATATGTCAGCGTTCGATAGAAAAAAACATCTTCAAGCGACACGGAATTTTCAAACCGAAGCGCAAGATCTATGCCGTTTTCAAAAAATAAATCGCGTTCTTTATAGCTTAAAAATTGTGCTTCAAAATCTTCTTTTGGGAAAACCGACGCGTTAAGTCCAAGACAAAAGACTGCGCGCGGATTGTCGGCGCGCATACGGTCGGCGCTTCCTATTTGAACTTGTTCAAGAGTCTTTGGAATATCTGCTGTGCTTGATACCGAAACCAAAAGCGAATAGAGTTCGAGCAGTTGTTTTGGCGACAACGTTTCAAAAAGCGTTATGTCATACAGCTTTTCAACAGCTAAAAGCGCCGCCGACGCAGAGGATATCTCGTCGTCGCTTGAAAAAGTTTCGAGGTTTTTTTTGAAATCAAGTCCTTCGAGAAGCGACAGTATGTTTTTAATAATGACGGAACAAGGCTTGTTTTTTGAGCTGTCTATTAATTTTTTAATCGGAGCATAAACCGCGCGCGCAGTCTCGTTAATCGACGAAAGGCGTTCGCGTTCAAACGCCGTCATTTCGTTTTCCGCAAGGCCTTTGGGGTTGTGTAAAAGTTCGCCGCTTAGTTCCTCGAACGATACCCCCCATATATACATATAGTTTAAAAGCTCGCTTTGTTCAAATGTAGAGATGGGAAAAAGACCGGTTTTAACAATTTCAAGAAATTTTTCGTCGGTCGGCTTGTCTATCAATTCAAAGCAACATCGAATAAAAACCGAGACTGCGTTATATTTTGCCGTTTGTTTGAAATCGCAAAAAAACGGTATTCCGAACGTTTCAAACTCGCGCGCGAGTATCTGTTTATAGCTCGTAAGGTCGCGAACCGCAACCGCTATGTCGGAAAAACTATAGTCATGTTCTCGAACGAGACGAACTATCTCGGCGGCACATGTTTTAACTTCGTCGTTAATAGTTTTGGCGGAATATTCAAAAACACCGTCGCGATTGTCGGAACATTCCCCTTCATACAAAAAGCGTTCAAGTTGTTTTAACCCTTCCGCTTTAAAACGATGGGGCGAGGTTAATGATACTATTTCGTGTTCGACGCCAAGTTTTTTTGCGGTAGAAATCAAAAACTTAGCGGACGCCGAAACCGTCTCGAAGCGATTGTCTGAAAGGTCGCTATCGGTCGTGAACGTTATGGCGACATCCTCGCTTTGTTCGATAGCGCAAACAAGCAACGCGCGTTCGGGCGCGGTGAACCCCGAAAAACCGTCAAATATAACGAGTTTATCTTTAAAGATATCGCTTGAAACAGCTTTTTTTGATGCGTCGTAAAGCTCGTCCGACGGGTCGCTGTATTTTTCCGACACGATACCGTCGTATGCGAAAAAGATCTTTGTTAGTTCTTTAAGTTTAATCTTGCTTGTTTCGCTTTTTGAAAGATTTGAAATCTCGAGGAGTTTTTCTCCCGAAACTCCGCTATTTTTAAGTTCGCTTAAAACAAAAGAAATAATCGAACAAAACGATACGGTATCTTTCTTTTTACCGAAAAGCGAAAGATTTTCCCCGATGTTATCAACTGCGCGCTTAACAAGTGCAACACGAATTTCGTCGTCTATGCGACGTTTCGAGATACCGCCTGTTTTTTTGAATATCTCATAACATATTTTTTTGAAACTTCCGACAAACACAAGGTCGGCTTTTTTTGAACCTATTATCTTTTCTATCTTTTTTTCGTATAAAAAAGATATCTGTTCCGGAACTATTAAAATTACCTGCTTGTTGTTTTTTGCGTACTGTGTAGCAAGGTCGATAGCATATTTTGTTTTGCCTGTTCCGGCTCTTCCGACTATTAGTTTAAGCATAATACCTCTTTTTTAATTCGTAATTCGTAATTTTGGTAGTTAATAATTAATAGTTTATAGTTAATAGTTATTGAGCGCCTTACGGCGAATTTTAATGACATAGTTTGTAGAATTTTCGTTTGTTTGTGACTCAGTCGGTTCGACTATGTAACAAAATGCAAACCGTAGGGGGCGGGCTTCCGTTCCGTGATACCATCGGTTGACATCACAATTATGGTGTAGGGGAGGATATTATCCTCCCGTCAACGTTACCCGACGTTGCCCAATCGACATTGTAGGCGTCCTCGACGTCCCGTCCTCGTCGTCTGGTATTGTCCCAAAAGGCGAACCGTAGTATCTTGTGTCATTCAAAAGTTTACATGAATAGTTTTGATTGACACAACGTAGTAGGGGCGACCTGTGGTCGTCCGCCTTTGTATCCTCAAAACAAACCCAAATAGACAAACTGTAGGGCAAGGGCTCTTGCCGACTTTTTCACTTGAACGAACCACAATTGCCGGCGACAGCACCTTATGTTAATCGAAGTTTGACATAATGCGTCGGTCGGTTTGTTAACAAATTGTGAACTTTTTTCGCTTGACTTTGTAACCGTTTTGTAATAAAATACTTTCAATACATTTTTTGTTTTGTATTATTTTGTTATTTTCTTTAGATTTTGCACATTTTTGGTTGAAAGGTTTTTTTAAAAATGAAAAAAATTATTATTCTAACACTCATATTGATTTTATCTTTTTTGCTGGTTGCGTGTGGTGGCGAACCTGCGGCAGACGAAGTTCCCGAAGTTTCCGTAACCCCCGAAGTCGTGCCGGTTGTTGACGAGGCCGAATCCGAAACCGCACAAAAAAACTTTGAACCCACCTGGCCTACCGGAGCGTATCAATTCATAAGTCGCGGTTGGATACCGGGCGTTCACAGCGCAATAGATATTGCAGCACAATCGGAAACAGAGATCTATGCCGCCGAACAAGGCGAGGTTACCGTGTCGGGTTGGAGCGAGGAAGGATATGGCAACTATATTATGATAGACCACGGGAACGGGGTTGAAACGCTTTACGCACACAATCTTGAAAACGTGGTGGCGGTCGGCGACATCGTCGAAAAAGGCCAACTTATCGGATACGTTGGCACAACGGGCAACACGACGGGCAACGCGCTTCATTTTGAAATTAGAATAGACGGCGAAAAAGTTCCGACCGAGCCATATTTGGGTCTTGAAATAGTCGAGCTCGAAGAACTTGAACCAATTCCCGAAAACAAATAGTTATGTATATAGTTCAAAAAGGACAGGCTATTTAAACGCCTGTCCTTTTAATTATACCTATCTAAAACTTTTTTAACTATTCCTCCACCGGCTGTGGTTTCGCGGTTACCGTTAGAACGTAGTTTACGCGCTCGTTCAGATAATCAAGGTTTAAACTGACAAGGCTGGTCTCGGTTTCCCATTCGGTGTAGTATTTCATAACTTGATGATAGATCTTGTTGTTGTCCGTGTCGGTGTCATATTCCGTTCCGGTTTTAATATCAACGCGATATTCTTCTTCAAGCGGTTCACCATAGTAGTTATCCGAAAGATAAAGCCTGAATTCTTCGTAACTTTCGATAAGGTCGTTAAGCGTTCTTTCCCCTATGACATAACGACATTGCGCTTCATAAAGTGTGTCTTGTTCCGAAAAGAAATAGGATATCTCGGCCTCCTGTTCGTTTTGCGTTCCAAGATAATACATAACGCTTTCGTCGGCATAAAGATACTCGCCCTCTTCAAGGTCCTCAACTTGTACTTTAGACATGCCCCAAAAAGCATTTCTGAAATCGGGAACCGGCGGAACTTGTTCGGCGCAACCAACCAACAAAATAACGACTAATAAGGTCACAGGCAAAAATCTTTTCATGTTATTATAATACCCTTTCTAGGTTTAATTTATAAATTCAAGTTAAAAAATATTTCTAAAACTTAATGTATCCCAATATCTTTTAGGATGTAAAGATATTGTACTATTTTTTTTACATTATTTCAAGGAGTTTAGTTGGTTGCGAGTTTTGAAATCTCGTCAAGCAAAATTTCTTCGACTAAAACAGGGTTGCCGCGTCCTTTGGTTTTGGACATTATCTTTCCGATAAGCGATTTAATTGCGGCGGTCTTTCCCGCTTTGTAATCATTTACCGATTTAGTTTCAAGTTTAACAACCTCTTGTACAAGCGGCAACAAAACCGCCTTGTCGTTTATCTGTTTAAGGTCGTTTTGCTCTACATAGGTTCTCGGCTCAATCTCGTTTTCAAGCATAGCTTTTAAAACCTTTTTTGCAACGCTGCTGTTTATGTCGCCTTCCCCCCACATCTCGGCGATGTCCGCGATGTTTTCAGGGGAAAACGGAATAACGCCGTTTTCAAGGTCGCAAAGTTTCAAAAGATCGGAGATTATTATGTTAGCCGAAAGTTTCGGATATTTGGTTTTTTGCGCAACCTTTTCAAAGAAATCCGCAACGGCTTTTTCGTTTGTTATAAGCTCCGCGTCGTATGCCGTAAGAGAATATTTTTCGGTGTACAACGCTTTTCTTTTGTCAGGAAGTTCGGGAACTAGGTCTTTAATAGTTTGAAGTTTTTCGGAACTTGTTACTATCGGAACAAGGTCGGGGTCGGGGAAATATCTGTAATCGTCCGCGTCTTCCTTTGTTCGCATTGAAAACGTTTTTCCGCTTTGTTCGTCGTAGCGTCTTGTTTCTTGAACAATGACTTCGCCCTTTTCGATAGCCTCGACTTGGCGTTTATATTCAAACTCAATTGCTTTTTGGATAAACGAAAACGAGTTTAAATTTTTCATCTCGGTTCGTGTTCCAAACTTTTGCGTTCCTTTTTTTCTAACCGAAAGGTTGACGTCGCAACGAAGCGAACCTTCTTGCATTTTGCAATCGGAAATTCCGGTATAAAGGATAATGGCGCGAAGTTTTTTGAAATATGCTACTGCTTCTTCGGCGGAACGTATGTCGGGTTCCGAAACTATCTCGATAAGCGGAACTCCGCAACGGTTACAGTCGATCATCGTTTCGCCGTCGCTGTGGACAAGTTTTCCGGCGTCTTCTTCTATGTGAATTCTCGTTATGCCTATTTTTTTTGTGCCGTTTTCGCTTTCGATTTCTACAAAACCTTTTTCACAAAGCGGAAGATCAAACTGGGAGATTTGATATGCTTTTGGAAGGTCGGGATAGAAATAGTTTTTTCTGTCCTGTTTAGAAAATTCAGCAATCTGACAGTTTGTTGCAACGCCTGCTTTAATAGCGTATTCCACAACCTTTTCGTTTAAAACGGGAAGAGTTCCCGGCATACCCATGCAAACGGGGCAACATTGTGTGTTGGGGCTTGCGCCGAAATCTGTTGGACAACTACAAAAAATCTTTGTTTTAGTCGACAGTTCACAGTGGACCTCGAGGCCTATTACCATTTCATAATCTTTAATCATCATAATTTTTGTTCCCCCTTTCTATAATCCTTGTCTTTTTAAATGAAAGTTTCCGACTTCGTTTTCAAACGAATAACCCAAACGATATAGCGTTTTTTCTGAAAACGCTTTTCCGATTAATTGGAACCCAATCGGAAGCCCTATATCGTTTTGTGAACAAGGAAGCGCCAAAGCCGGAAGCCCCGCTATGTTGACCGGAACGGTGTACACGTCGCCAAGATACATCTCGAGCGGGTCGGTTGTTTTGCTGTCAAGCTTGTATGCGGCGGTTGGCGCGACAGGGGACAAAACAGCGTCGAAGTTTTTAAAGATATCGTTAAATTCGTTTATTATTATCGTTCGTATCTGTAACGCTTTTTTATAGTATGCGTCATAATATCCTGAACTTAGCGCAAATGATCCCAGCATAATGCGACGTTTAACCTCGTCGCCGAAACCTTCGCTGCGCGATTTAAGGTAGAGTTGTTCGATGTTGTCGAAATCCTTTGATCTTGTTCCGTATCGTATGCCGTCAAACCGAGAGAGGTTTGAGCTAGCTTCTGCGGACGACATGATATAATATGCCGCAAGCGAATATTTCATCGACGGAAGCGAAACTTCCTCGATAGTAGCACCTAGTTTTTCGTATGTCTTAAGGGCGTTTTGAACCGCGATTTTAACGTCGGGCGAGATGCCTTCTGCGAAGTATTCCTTTGCAAACGCTATTCTCATGCCGTTTGCGCCACGTTTAATGTCGGCGCAAAAATCGCTGTCGGGGTGGGCTATCGAGGTAGCTTCGCCGCTGTCTTTGCCGACTATCGCGGAAAACACCAAAGCGTTGTCCTCAACCGTTTTTGTCATAGGTCCTATCTGGTCGAACGACGACGCAAACGCGACAAGTCCGTTACGCGACACCGTTCCGTAAGTAGGCTTAAGCCCAACAATTCCGCAAAACGCCGACGGTTGACGGATAGACCCGCCCGTGTCCGAACCGAGCGAAAACGCCGCCATGTCGGCAGCAACCGCCGCAGCGCCGCCGCCCGAACTTCCGCCCGGGACATATTCCGTGTTGATGGGGTTTTTGGTCGGTTTAAACGCCGAATTTTCACACGAAGAACCCATGCCAAACTCGTCCATGTTAAGTTTGCCGAGAAGCACAGCGTCTTGTTTTTTAAGCTTTTTTGTAACAAACGCGTCGTATGGCGGAACAAAGTCACTTAATAGCTTTGAAGCACAGGTGGTTTTAATGTCCTTGGTACAGATGTTGTCTTTAAGCGAATACGGTATTCCCGAAAGAGGGGAAAGCGTTTCGCCGTCCTTAATCTTTTTGTCGACAATATCGGCCGTTTCAAGCGCCATTTTTTTTGTTATTTCAAGATACGCCCCTATTTTAGGTTCGTTTTTGTCTATACTTTTTAGATAACTTTCCGCAACCTCGCGCGCCGAGAGTTCTTTTTGCTTGAGGCTTTGCGAAAGTTGTTTAATCGTTAGTTTTTCCGATGTCATTCTCTTTGCTCCTTTCCTATTCCACAACCTGTGGCACAGTTATATAGCCGTCTTTTTTGGTTTTGGCGTTGGCTAAAAGGCTGTCGCGGTCAAACGACATGTCGACTTCGTCCGCGCGAAAAGCGTTTTGAAGCGGAACGACGTGTGCTGTCGGTTCAATATCTGTTGTGTCAACTTCGTTTAACATATCCGCAAATTCAATAACCGCCGAAAGATCTTTTTTGATCGCTTGTTTTTCGGTATCGGAAAAATTAAGCCGCGAAAGCGTCGCAATTTTATCGACATCGATCTCAACCGATTTTGCGGATTTATCATTGGACGTTTTGGAAACCTCGTCTTGTTCGGAAAATTCCCCAAGAGCGAGCTCTTCAAGTTGTTTTTTATCGACAAAGTCGGGAGCGCCCGTCATAAGACAGGAAGCGTCTTTTGTTTTTGGGAACGCGATAATCTCGCGGAGCGACGACGCGCCAACCATAAGCATTACAAGACGGTCGAGCCCAAACGCAAAACCTGCGTGGGGCGGCGTTCCGTATCTGAAAGCGTTTATCATGAACCCGAAACGGTTGTCTATCTCGTCTTGACTGAAACCGAGAGCCTCGAACATCTTGTTTTGAACATCGGGACGGTGGATCCTTACGCTTCCGCTTCCAAGTTCAACGCCGTTAAGAACTATGTCGTACGCTTGCGCTCTAATTCTTCCCTTGTCGGTCAAAAGATACTCGACATCTTCGGGATACGGCATCGTGAACGGGTGGTGGGTTGCTATATATCGTTTTTGTTGCTCGTCATATTCAAACTGTGGGAAATCGGTTACTATTAAAAATTCAAACTTTTTTTTGTCGCGAAGTCCTAAAAATTCCGCAACGTCAAGGCGAAGGTTTCCAAGAACCTTTCTAACGGTGTCGAGCTTATCGGCAGAAAAGATTATGAAATCCCCCGGTTTTGCCTCGACAGCTTTTATGATATCGTCGATATCTTTTTTGGAGAAAAACTTTGAAAGCAGAGAATAAACCTCGCCGTCCTCTCTAAGCGCTATCCACGCCATTCCTTTTGCGCCGTAACTTTCGGCTTTTTCGGTTAAGTTTTCGATTACGGTACGCGTAAACGCCGAGTTTCCGCCGGTGACGTTTATTGCACGAACGACTCCGCCGCTTTGCGCAACTTTTTTGAACACCGTAAAGTCGCAACCTTTTGCTATGTCGGTTATGTCCACTATTGGCATGTCAAAACGAAGGTCGGGTTTGTCGCTTCCGTAAACGTCCATACACTGGGTCCATGTGAGACGTTTAAAATCGGGGAGCACTTCCCCTTTAATCTCTTTGTATACATGTTTGAAAAGGCCTTCGAGAAGGTCGAGAACGTCTTGTTGGTCGACAAACGCCATCTCAAGGTCGACTTGGGTAAACTCGGGTTGCCTGTCGGCGCGAAGATCCTCGTCGCGGAAACAGCGCGCAACTTGGAAATAGCGGTCGACACCGCCAACCATAAGCAGTTGTTTGAAGATTTGGGGCGACTGTGGAAGCGCGTAGAACGAACCTTTGTGTACGCGGCTTGGAACGAGATAGTCGCGCGCGCCCTCGGGGGTTGATTTGGTTAATATAGGGGTTTCAACCGATATGAACCCTTGTTTATCGAGATATTCTTCGATAGTTCTTTGAATGGCATGTCTAATTTTAAGGTTGTTCATCATAGACGAACGGCGGATATCGAGGAAACGATATTTAATGCGAAGGTCCTCTCTTGTCGTCGCGTCGTCGTCAACCGAAAACGGAAGCGTTTCGGCTTGCGACACAAGTTCAACCTCTTTCGCCAAAAGCTCGATCTCGCCCGTAGATATCTTCGGGTTAACCGTCTCGGCGTCGCGAAGTCTTACGTCGCCGCAAACATAGATAACCGATTGGTTGCGCAAGCTTTCAACCGTTTCAAAATCCTGTGTCGAGAGGTTTTCGGCATTGAAAACAATCTGCAAAACGCCCTCTCTGTCGCGAAGGTCGACAAAGATAACGCCGCCCATGTCGCGTTTGTTTAAAACCCAACCTGCTACCGTTTGACTTTTGCCGATGCTCTCTTTGCTAACCTTTCCGCAATATTCCGTTCTTTTCATATATATTAACATCCTTTCTTGTTGTTTCAATTTAAAAATTGGTTTGACCATATATAGTATTATAAAAAATAATAACAAAAAAATCCCGAGAAATAATCATAATAATTATCTCTCGGGACGAGTTTTTTATATTAATAAAACCCCGCGGTGCCACCCGTTTTGATGTTTAAATTTAAACATCCTCTTTTGATATTTAGTTGTTAAAAAGTTTGGTGATAAATCTATCGAACCAAACAAAAGCAAAGCGTTCCCGAAATCTACTACTTGCCCGAATTGCGCTTCCAGCCGCCGACGCAAAATCTCTTGCGGGTTTTCCAAAAAGACCGAGTCTTTGCCGTTTTTATCTAAAATTAATCGTAACAAATATTGTTATATATGTCAAGGTTTTATTTTTGGGGGGCGAGAGATATGCAAATCAACTCTTTTTTTCCACTCCTTTTTGGAGGGGAAGGGGGATAAGTGGGTAGATAGCTGTGTTATGTTACTTACAGAAAAAATCGCTTAACATGTCATTTGCATCCGTCTTCAAAATTTTACAAAAACATGCGAGCTCATAATCCGTCACAATACGCTTGTTACTCTCGATTCGGCTTATCATCTGCTGATCCATATTGACTCCCAAAGTCTGCATTTTAGCCGCCAACATATCTTGCGACAGATGGTTTTTAACCCTGTGCAACTTTAGTTGAGTTGATATTATATTTTTATTCCCACTATAATCTATCTTTTTCATGTATTTTATAACGCATCTTTCACATTAGATTAATGTATTTTACTTGACATTAACATATAATTTAATGTAGAATACGTTTCATAAACGTATAGGGAGATAAAAATGACAGATTATAAAAAACTTTATTTGAAGCTTTTTAATGCATCGGAGGATGCTATTAACTTACTGATTAAAGCTCAAAGGGAATGTGAGGAAATTATTTTATCCTCTTGCGAGCAAGAAATTTTCGATAACAAAGGAATTATCAATATCGTTGACACACAATCTATCGAATGATACATAATTTTTTAGGCGAGAGCTTTTTCTACAGTAAGAAACCGCCTCGAAAGGCGGTTTCTTTAGATAGTTGTTATTGTTTTGAACCAAGGTCCAACGCTCTCATGTTTGCTTCCAAAAGATGTGCTTTTTTTGCCGGTACGCTCTTTTGAACTGCTTTTTCAATAGCGCCCTTGCTTGCAAGTTCCACTACAGAGAACACCTTTCCAAGCAATATCATGTTTGCAAGTCCTTGAAGGTTTTCCGAATTTGCAAGGTTTGACGCCGGAACTTTGTAAACCGTTATGTCTTTTCTCGTAACTTCGCGATCGATCATAGAACTGTCCATTACGACTATTCCGCCGGGGGCGACCATGTCGATAAACTTGTCATATGACGGAAGGTTCATTGCTACGAGAAGGTCGGGGTTGATAACGAGCGGGCTGCCAATAGGGCTGTCCGAGATAACGACGGAACAGTTTGCTGTTCCTCCGCGCATTTCGGGGCCGTATGACGGAAGCCACGAAACCTCTTTGTCGTCCATAAGTCCGGCATATGAAGTGACTTTGCCGGCAAACAAAACGCCTTGACCGCCAAATCCTGCGAATATAATATTTTGTAACATTACTTTCCGCCTCCTTTAACGCCGTCTTTGTAAACTCCCAAAGGATAGTAAGGTATCAAGTTTTCTTCTTCCCATTTGATAGCCTCAACCGGGTTTAGTCCCCAGTTTGTCGGACAGGTCGAAACGATTTCGATTATCGAAAGGCCTTTTTTATCAAGTTGGTTTTGGAAACCTTTAAGAATAGCTTTTTTTGCTTTTCTGACGTTTGCGGGGTTGTTAACCGCAACGCGTTCCGCATATGCAACTCCTTCAAGCGTCGACATCATCTCGCAAACGCGAATAGGATATCCCGCAACGGCGGTGTCGCGTCCGTACGGCGAAGTTTGGGTAACTTGTCCGTGGAGCGTTGTCGGCGCCATCTGTCCGCCCGTCATGCCGTAGATTGCGTTGTTAACAAAGATAATCGTAAGATCTTCGCCCCTTGTTCCAACGTGAACCGTTTCCGCAGTTCCTATTGCGGCGAGGTCTCCGTCGCCTTGATATGTGAAAACGACCGAATCGGGCAACGAGCGTTTAACGCCGGTTGCAACCGCCGGAGCGCGTCCGTGGGGAGCTTGGATCATGTCACAGTTAAAGAAATTATACGCCAAAACGGAACAACCAACCGGCGCAACACCTATTGTTTTGCCTTCAATATCGAGTTCGTCAAGTGCTTCAGCAACAAGACGGTGGATAATTCCGTGGTGACAACCGGGGCAGTAGGACGTTGGGACGTCTGCTAATGCGTGAGGTCTTTCAAATACAACAGCCATTATTTCGCACCTCCAGAAAGCTTTTTAATCTGTTCAAGGATTTCGGCAGGGGTTGGGATAATTCCGCCTGTGTGTCCGAAAAATTCAACCGGTATGTTACATTCGGTAGCAAGACGAACGTCTTCAACCATCTGTCCCATGCTCATCTCAACGGTGAGCATTGCCTTGCATTGTTTGCCTCTTTTTGCGATAACTTCTGTCGGGAACGGCCACAATGTTATCGGACGAATTAGGCCGACTTTAATTCCCTCGGCTCTTGCCATGTCAACCGCGGTTCCGGCAACACGAGCCATCGCGCCGTAGGCGACGACTGCAAATTCTGCGTCGTCCATGTTTGTTTCGGCTACGCGAACTTCGTTTTGTTTAATTAGTTCATATCTTTCAAAACGTTCTTTAATCTTGTCTTCAAGCGCTTGGGGTTGAAGATACAAGCTGTTTGTAACATTTTTTGGACGTTTGTGGCCGTGGCCGTCCGTTGCATAAGGTTTGTCGGCAATTTTCGGTTGCCTATCGGGGAACACAACCGGTTCCATCATCTGACCCAAAAGGCCATCAGACAATATCATAGCAGGAACACGGTATTTTTCCGAAACCTCGAAACCGTCAAACATGACGTCTACCATCTCTTGGATAGAGGATGGAGCATATACAAGAAGATGTGAATCGCCGTGACCCATAGCTTTTGTAGCTTGCCAATAGTCGGCTTGTCCGGGTTGAATTCCGCCAAGTCCCGGGCCGCCCCTCATTACGTTGACTATAACACAAGGAATATCAGATCCCATTATATATGAGATACCCTCGGTTTTAAGGCTTATACCGGGTGAACTTGAGCTTGTCATAGCGCGAACACCGGTAGATGCCGAACCGAGAAGCATGTTAATAGCCGAAACTTCGCTTTCCGCTTGCATAAAAATGCCGTTTTCGATTTTAGGCAATTTTTTTGACATGTATGCCGAAAGTTCGGTTTGCGGAGTTATAGGATATCCGAAAAATCTAATACAACCGGCTCTTATAGCGGCTTCCGCTAAAGCCTCGTTGCCTTTCATAAGTAACTTTTCCGCCATGCTAGTTGTCCTCCTTCATAACTGTGATTGCAACATCGGGACACATCATTGCGCATAAAGCACAACCTATGCAATCCTCCGGGTTTTTCGATTTGGAGGGATGGTAACCTTTTGCGTTTATCATATCCTCATCCATGCCAAGAACCTTTTTAGGACATACGGTTGTGCAGATTTCGCAACCTTTGCATCGATCCACATTGATAATAACAGATCCTTTTGCCATTTGTGCATCTCCTTTTTTTATTTTTATTTTTCCCACGGTTTATTTACAAACAACTTTACGGGATAAACATCTCTCATATCGTCCGAAACCGTTTCGATAGCAAGGTTGGCCAACAGAGGAATTCCTGTTTTTTCCGAAAGCTGTTTTGCAAACTCAATAGTGTTTTCTATGTCTTGTTTCGTTGTACCTTTACCAAGGTTAGAGCTGTTGATAAGATAGGTAATCGGTTGTCTTGTGGCGCGTTCAATCTCGCGTATATGGGTTATTGTTTCGTCAACTTCCCGCGTAAACGGACGATATTTGCTAAAAAGATAAATCAAGTCGCAACCGCCGACTTTGTCTATGTCGGCCTTATATCTTCCGAGGGCCGTCGCTCCGACGTCGTCGCCACCAAGGTCGATAATCGTCGTTTTGTCCGAAAGAATAGTCCCTTTAACCTCTTTTGGAATCGACGGGGTGTCGAGCGAGGTGTTAGCATGCATAGGGGCTATGACCTCTATGTTTTTTGACAACAACATATGCTTGAAATCCGCCGAACGGAAATATGGGTTAACTATGTCAAGATCGACAAGACAAATGTCTTTCTTGCCTTGTTCCAAAAAGCTAAGCGCCAAATTAACCGCAAAGTTAGTTTTGCCCGAACCGTAATGACCGGTTATAACAACTACTCTTTTAAATTCATTCTTCAACATTAAAACCCCTTTCTATTCTATTATAATATAAATTTCAAATTAATCAAATAGTTTTTTGTTAAAAATACAAAAAAATCTACAAAAATTTTATGTGAATTTTTAGAATTTCACATAAAATTTGCCTTTAAAAATAAACGAAACCGAAAAATTTAAACTATTTAATCGCTTTTGTCGCCCGCCTTAGCCACAAAAAACACACCCGATTATTCAAAGTTTGTCGAATAATCGGATGTGCTTGTTACCTTGTTAACATTTAATAAATCCAAAATTTTAAGAAATGATTTGAATGCCTAATTTTTTAGCCGATAGCCTTACTTTATCGCTAATCATGGCGACAAATTCGCTGTTAGTCGGTTTGCCCCTTAAATTGTTTATGGTGTACCCGAAAAATGAATTTAATGTGTCGACATCTCCTCTGTCCCAAGCAACTTCTATGGCGTGGCGTATAGCGCGCTCGACCCGTGAAGAGGTTGTTCCGTTTTGTTTTGCTATCGTCGGATAAAGCTTTTTTGTAACCGCATTAATCATCTCGGGGTCTTCAACCGACATCATTATTGCGTCGCGCAGGTAGCCATAGCCTTTGATATGGGCCGGAACACCAATTTGATGTATTATATCAGTTATAACAATCTCAAGATCCCATTCGGGTGACGGTTTTCCCGCCGCCGCTCCAAAATCCGAAACTCCCATAAAACGCTCGATTCTGTCAGCCAAAACAGATATATCAAACGGTTTAAGAATGTAGAAAGCCGCTCCGGCTCGTATAACCTCGCGTTCCATAATTGGGTTGTCAAAGCTAGACATAACGATAAATTGCGGTTTCATGGGTTTTCCGCTCTCGCCGGAAAATTGTGAAATGATTCCGATTGCATCGATGGATGACATGAACATATCAACCACAGCAACATCAGGGCAATGGATTCTTATAGCCTCAAGAACCTTTGCGCCGTCCTTTTCGCAACAAACAACTTCACACCCTCGTTTTGTAAGAATTTCGGAACAGCTCCTGCCGAATTCTGCGCCGGTGTCCGCTACGAGTACCTTTAGTTTCTTTTCCAAAATAATCTTCCCCTTGTATATTTATTTAGCTGTCCTTCTGCTTACATATTTTACCACACGGTCAAAGAGTTGGCAATATCTTTTTCAAGAATGACCAAAGTTTTTTTTGGATTTGCTTGTTTTCAAAAGATAACGCTCAAAGTTTAGCATAATATAAACTACGAAACTCGTTGATAAATGTCGGATAAAAAATATACAATAAAAAACTTTATTTCAAGTTTGTTTATTTTTGTTTTTCTCTCAAATTCTCTGTTTTTTTGCGTTTTTTAAGCTATTGGTTAAATTTTGCACAAGCTATTGTTTGCTGTTGATTGCTGTTGTGGTTGATTTAAAAATATATTCGACAAGTCAAATTTACTTTATAATAGAACATTACTATAGTTGTAAAAAGTTTTCAAGCAATTACAGCATATTACCAAATTATGTAATTGTTTGATTTACTATTGAATGTTTTTTATACGAATAATTCTATTTCATTTAAGCCTTAGGCATATAAAAACGACACGGTTTAAAAATAACCGTGTCGTTCAGGGTGTCAAAAAACCTCTATTGCAAAATTGTGTTTCGTCAAAAAAAGGTTGTATACCGTTTGCACAAACATAATTGGTGGAATGTAGGGGCGGCAACGCCAACTTTAGTTGGCTCAGACTGTCGAAAAACCCCTATCAAAAAAATGTGCTTCGTCATTTTGCACAAAACAATAATTGCTTATCGTAGGGACAACCCTTGCGGTTGTCCGAAAAAGCAGTGTATGCACAATATCTCGGACAGGGGCAAGCCCTGTCCCTACACACAACCTTTTTATTTGTGCAACATTTTTGAAGGTGCACCTTTTTTGACACCCTGCGCCAACTTTAGTTGGCTTTTTATCCGCCCGTTCCGACACAACCCACAGTATAGCAAAAAAAACTTAGAATGAGTTTTTTTGTTACTATTTAGCCGTTTAATTATCATAATAACAGCGGTTTATATAATTTGTGCAACCAATGGCGGGCGGATGGTATCCGCCCCTACGCATAGTTTTGTGTAACATTTTTTAGGGTACACCTTTTTCGACAGTCTAAAACGACACGGTTTAAAAATAACCGTGTCGTTTCGTCGTTTCTTATGAATTCTAAGTGGTTTAACTATAATCTTGCTTTTGTAAAGAACCTGCTTGGCTAGTCGTCATAATAGTCGTTTTGTTGTCCGTTGCCTCGATTTGGGTCGTAGAACTCGTCTTCAAGTTCTATTTCGTCGTCCGAAAACTCGGGATATTCTTGGCTATATTCGATTTGTCCATCGTATTCGTCGTCTTGATATTGTTCGTTGTATTCATCGTCTTGATATTCTTCGTCGTATTCCTCTTGGTATTCGTCGTTATAACCGTCATTGTATTCGTCGTCATATTCCTGGTCATAATCGTCGTATTGGTTGTTTTGATAGTAATTTTGGTTGTTGTTCGGGTTGTTCGGGTCGAAGCCGGGGTCTTGCTGATAATCGCCGTTTTGCCTGTAGTCGTTAACCATGTTGTCGGTTATTGGGTTAAATGCGCCGGTGGGCTGGTTTTGTCCTCGTCGTTGTCCTGGAGGCGCTCCCATTGGTCGTGCGTTTCCGGGAGGATAGCCATATCCGTTATAACCGCCATATGGGTTTTGCATGTTGCCCGGCATACCGTATTGTGGAGGTAGGCCAAATTGGGTAGTGTTGTACATAGCCGCCTGTTTCGCGGCGTTTCGCTTGCCTAGTATGACAGCGGTTACTATGATTGCTATCAAAACGATAACTGCGCCGCCTATAATTGCCCAAACAACAGGGCCGCCCAGAAACTGTTGTTTTTCAAACTCGGCTTTAACCGAGACATCTCTGTTCGGCATCACGAAAAACGTTGTGTCGCTTTCGGGGTCATCAAACGAAACTCCGCTTCCGCTACCCCATGACAGGAATGTAAATCCATCTTGTGGCGTTGCGTTAACCGTTATAATAGTGCCTTCGGTTGCGCTTGACATGTCGGTCGTAACCGCTCCGCCCGTCGAGCCTTCTATCGTTATTACAAACTCAGGTAGTGGCGGAACATAGTTCGGGTCTGCAACAAAGTTAGCTGTAAGCGAGCTGTCGTCGTCTCCCATTGTAAACGTCGTGGCGGCCGCCGCCGCGTCGTCTACCGTTCCGTCCCCCGTTATCGTCCAACTGTCAAACAAAAAACCTTCGTTCGGTTGTGCCGAAACGGCAAAATTGTCGTCCGAGTTAAAATTTCCTGCTACACCGTCGACTATCATTCCGCCCTCGCCCGCCATGATAGAGAACGCGCTTTGTTCGTCTTCCGGCTCTGTTGTTGAGGGGGCGGCCGTCGCGACCGGCGCGCCGGAATATACAGGGGTTACCGTTATCGGGTTACCCGGCATTATAAACACTATCTCGGACGCCGTAGTGTCAACTTGGTTTCCGGGAGGGGTGTTGAATTCCCACCGTACAAATCTATATCCTGCGTCAGGGGCGGCGCTAACCCTTATCGCGTCGCCCGGATCGCCCGACGTTGCGCTCGCCGTAACCGTTCCACCCGTCACCGTCGGAATTGTTACTTTGTTTCGTGTGTCATAAAAATACCCGATCACGTCTGTGTTGCCCGTTACCGTTATCTTCAAATTAACTCCAAGGTTTCCCCTTGAGCCGTTTATTCCCCAATCTTCAAACGTCACGCCCGAGTTTGGCGTTGCCGTGAACGTAACTTCGGTTCCGTAGTCGACCGACGATCCGGACGAAACGCTTCCGCTGACCGAACCTTCGCCATAGGAAGAATAGGTAACAGTGTGTTTTGTCGGGGTGAAGTTTGCGGAAGCATCGGTTAAAGTGTAGGTGTCTTCAACAGGGGCGGTGAATGACGATTCGGTTCCGCTGTATATGTTGTTTGGATTGTTTACGCCTCTTATCGTCCAACTCAATCCGCCGCTATAGGCAAACCCTGTGTTTGGGACAGGGTCAAACGCTATTACGTTTCCGTTTTGCGTATGGACTACGCTACCGTTGGTAACCGCTATCGCGTTTACTTCGGCGCAAAGAAACATCGCAACAACCGCCATAAGCAAAAATACAGCCACCATTATTTTCCTATTTGATGCAACCATATAGCCTTCCGTCCTCTTTTTTTAAATTTATTTTACAAACTTTTTATTTATAGCTTATCGACAACAAGTCAGAAAAATCTATAAAATTAACTACTATATGTATTAATATTAATACATATTTATTTTTTGTCAAGCTTTGATGGTGCAAACTAACTAAAAAATGCTATATTTTATATGTAATTTAAAAAAATTAAAAGAAAATTTGCAAACTATTATCAATTTAAACGATGTATGTTTTTATGATTAAAACAGTAATAATTGACTGTTATAATTCGCAAACAGTATAGTTTACAGTTTTTTTTACAAAACATTTAAAAAATACAGCAATTTCAGTATTGTATATTAAAAAATTATTTGTTATAATTTTAACGGTATTATTTTAAGAATATCATTTTTATATTTTTAAGGAGTTATAGATTTATGGCAAAAATTAAAATCGGCATCAATGGATTCGGAAGAATCGGACGTCTCGTTTTCCGCGCAGCTATCATGCAACCCGAAGTATTCGACGTTGTGGCTATCAATGATCCGTTCATGGACAGTGCAGAATACATGGCATACATGACAAAGTACGACACAGTACACGGCGTTTTCCAAGCTGAAATCAAAGCAAACGGCGACGACCTCACAGTAAACGGCGACAACGTTAAAGTCTATAAAGAAATGGATCCCACGCAAATTCCTTGGGGCGTAGCAGGCGCAGAGTATGTTGTTGAATCGACAGGTGTTTTCACAACTATCGAAAAAGCTTCTGCACACATCAAAGGCGGAGCAAAAAAAGTTGTTATCTCGGCTCCTTCGGCAGACGCTCCTATGTTTGTTTGCGGAGTTAACCTCGAAACATACACAAATGACATGAACGTTGTTTCAAACGCTTCGTGCACAACAAACTGCCTTGCACCTTTGGCAAAAGTCATCAACGACGAATTTGGTATTGAAGATGGTCTTATGACAACAGTTCACGCAACAACAGGCACACAAAAAACTGTTGACTCGGCTTCTAAGAAAGACTGGAGAGGCGGACGTGCGGCTCAAAACAACATCATTCCTTCTTCGACAGGCGCTGCAAAAGCTGTTGGAAAAGTTATTCCTTCGCTTAACGGCAAACTCACAGGCATGGCTTTCCGCGTTCCGACACTTGACGTTTCGGTTGTTGACCTTACGGTTAACCTCAAAAAAGCCGCAACTTATGAAGAAATCTGCGCAGCTGTTAAAAAAGCCAGCGAAGGTTCTTTCAAAGGCATCATCGGATACACAGACGAAGCAGTTGTTTCAAGCGATTTCATAACAGATGCAAGAACTTCGATCTTTGACGCAGAAGCAGGCATCGCTTTAACTGATAAATTCGTTAAACTCGTAGCTTGGTATGACAACGAATGGGGCTACAGCAGCAAACTTCTCGACCTTGTTAAACACATGGACGCAGTTAAATAGTTTAAGACTGAGATATTTAATAAAGGACAGGCTTAACCAAAGCTTGTCCTTTTGTTTGCAAAAAAAAACGGCTTTTCGTTTGCTTTTGTGTCGGCTACTCAGTATAATCTAAATTCGTGGCTTAAATCTTTTTGATCGTTTAAAGTCGCGGAATATATTTATTTTTTTGGAGAATATCCCATGAACGTTTCAGCGCTTCTATTATACATGTTTGTCCAATCTTCAACGCCGGGTCCTAACAACTTTATGTGTATGTTCAGCGCCGCACAATATGGTTTTAAAGGTGCTTTGCGTTACATAACGGGTTCTGTAACCGGTTTTGTTATCAAGATGGTGCTTTGTGGAATGTTAAGCCTTGCGCTTGCTGTGCTTATTCCGTCGCTTGTGCCTTATCTTAAATGGGTTGGTGGGGCGTATCTTGTTTATCTTGCGGTTCACATCATTCTAGATGCTCGAAAACCCGCAAACGACAGCGATAAAGAGGGTGGCTCGACTTTTATGAGTGGCATCCTTCTTCAATGTTTAAACATAAAAAGCTGGATATATTGTCTGACGCTTTACACTGTATACATTATCCCATATACAACAAGTCAAGTGACTATGATTTTGTGGTGTTTAATAGCGGTTGGTTTTATGATACCTACCTCGCTTTGCTATGCTGTTTTTGGACACGCCATTCGTCGCGTATATTCAAAATATCGTATGGCTTGCGGAATAGTGTTTGCGCTCGCCTTGATATATTGTGCAATAATAGCGGTTGCATAAAAAAGGTTGCAAAATTTAAGCTATATGTTACAATATCTATGTTAAGATAATTTATTAATATGTGTGCCTGTAGCTCAGCTGGATAGAGTATCAGACTCCGACTCTGAGGGTCGTGCGTTCGAATCGCATCAGGCATACCACTCGTCGCAAACTTCGCTTAGTTTGCGACGACTTTTTATAAAAAGATGAAAGTCATCGC
>CAYJJR010000016.1:0-35788 GCA_964370565.1 uncultured Oscillospiraceae bacterium
CTATTAAATCAGCTGAACAAAAAAGAAAAGAAGCGGTTCTTGAAGCAAAGGACGAAATTTTCAAAATGCGAAGCGAGTCGGAAAACGAACTTCGCGAGAGAAGAAACGAAACTATGCGTCAAGAACGAAGACTAACCCAAAAGGAAGAGAACTTCGACAAAAAAGTAGACCAGTTTGAAAAAGAGGAACAAAAACAAAAAGTTAGAGTACAAGACCTTGAAAACAAGATTGAAGAGGTCGATAAACTAAAAGTAACTCAACTTGGAATGTTAGAACAGATTTCTTCGCTTACAACGGAACAAGCAAAAGAGATGTTGCTACATCAACTTGACGGCGAGCTTTCCCACGAAAAGGCGCTTCGTATCAAGTTTTTTGAACAAAATCTACAAGATGAATCCGAAACGATGGCTAGAAATCTTATAAGCCTTGCAATTGCAAGGTGTGCGGCGGACCATTCGTCCGAGGCTACCGTGTCGGTTGTTCCGCTTCCAAACGACGAGATGAAGGGAAGAATTATCGGTCGTGAAGGACGTAACATAAGAACTATCGAAACGGTTACCGGCGTCGACCTTATAATCGATGACACGCCGGAAGCGATTACTATATCAAGTTTCGACCCTGTTAGAAGAGAGATTGCGCGACTTACCCTTGAAAAGCTTATCTTTGACGGAAGAATACATCCGGCAAGGATCGAAGAGTCGGTTGAAAAATCCAAACGAGAAGTCGATAATATCATCAAAAAACAAGGCGAAAAACTTGTGCTTGATGTCGGCATCCACGGTATCCACCCCGACATGATAAAACTTCTCGGAAGACTTCACTACAGAACAAGTTACGGACAAAATGTTCTTAACCATTCGTTCGAGGTCGCAATGTTATCGGGAATACTAGCTGCGGAACTTGGACTTGATGTTACTATGGCAAAACGTGCGGGACTTCTCCACGATATAGGAAAATCCATCGACCACGAAACAGACGGAAGCCATATTCAAATCGGTGTTGACCTTGCGAAAAAATACAAGGAAAACCCCGAAGTTGTACACGCTATCGAAGCCCACCACGGCGACGTTGAAGCAAAAACACCGCTTGCATACATCGTTATGGCGGCAGACGCTATTTCGGCGGCACGTCCCGGAGCACGAAGCGAAAACCTTGAAAACTATATCAAACGTCTTGAAAAACTCGAGGAGATTGCCGATTCGTTTGTAGGGGTTGACCGCTCGTTCGCAATTCAAGCCGGACGTGAGATTAGAATTTTGGTTAAACCGGAAGAAGTTTCGGACGACAACTTAACCGTTGTTGCACACCAAATTGTTAGCCGTATAGAAAACGAGCTTGACTATCCGGGACAGATAAAAGTCCACGTGATTAGAGAAAGCAGAGCGATAGACTACGCGAAGTAGACAAAAGATATTGATTTATAATCAAAAAAAGTAGTACCTTGTGTTAATCAAAATTTTATAAATACCCTCTCAGTCACTTCGTGACAGCTCTCCCAAAGGGAGAGCCATGCCCTCACCTCTCCCTTTGGGAGAGCTGTCAATCTCGGATTGACTGAGAGGGCAAATGAAAACTATTTATTTAAATTTTTGAATGACATAAGGTAGTAGGGAGGGCTTCCACGCCCTCCCGTCTTAAGTTTTAAAGGACTAGCAATCGGTTATACAAAACTTTTTCGGAAAGGAATGGTAGCTTGTATGAATGTTGTTTGTATCGGAGATATCGTCGGAAGAACCGGCGTGGATGCTGTCGAAAAACTTATGCCGTCTTTAAGAGTAAAGTATAATCCCGACGTTGTTATTGTTAACGGAGAGAACAGCGCCGATTCGGGCGTTGGAATAAACCGCAAGACTGCGACAAGACTTTTTTCTTTTGGTATCGACGCGATAACGACGGGCAACCATTCGTTTAGAAGCGCGGACTATGTCGAACTTTTTGAGTCGTCCGAGTTTTTAATTCGACCATTAAACTACCCGAAAGGGGTTTGTGGAAAAGGAAGCTGTATTATCGATAAAGGTTCGTATCAAATTGTTGTCGTCAATATCATAGGGCAAAGTTTCATGGGTATTTCAAGCGATAACCCATATAATATAATGGAGAACATAATAAAAGAATATCCAAACGCGATAAAGATAGTTGATTTCCACGCCGAGTCAACAAGCGAAAAATTAGCGTTTGCAAACTGTTTCGATGGAGAGATATCCGCTCTTTTCGGAACACACACACATGTCGAGACCGCCGATGCCAGAATTTTTGAAAAAGGCACGGGATATATAACAGATGTCGGAATGGTTGGGGCAAAAAACTCGGTCATTGGGGTTAAAATAGAGCAATCTATAAAAAAGCAACGGTTTGGCGTTCCTGTTCGGTTTAGCGTCGAGGGGGGAGAAGCTAAGCTTTGCGGAGTTAGTTTCAACATTGATTTAAAAACTAAAAACTGTGTCGGGATAGAAAGAATTTGTGAATTAACAAACTAAATCAATGCAATTATCCACACCCTTTTTCGTTCAAATCTTGACATAATAGGTAGATATAGGGTAATATATTATTATAAGCGCACTGAAAGGAAATTATAAACAGTGGTAAAATATACAAATTCGATAGGTTCCGTAACATTTACATCTGATTTTTTTGCAAGTTTAGTTGGCAAGATTTCGACAACCTGTTACGGGGTTAGCGGAATGGCGACAAGTGGCCCAATGGAAGGGTTTCGTTCGCTTATTTTTGGCAACGACTTCCCCGAAAAAGGGGTGCGCGTTTCCGCAAATGACGGAAAACTGGACATAGAACTTCATATAAGAGTTATTTATGGGGTAAACCTTAACGCGATAGTAGACTCTATTTCAAATAAAGTGAAATACGCAGTTGAAAACGCCACGGGATTTATCGTTCATAAAGTCGATGTTTTTGTCGATGAAATGGTTTCAGAGTAAACCAAAGGTAAAATTTTTTTGGAAGGACTTTTCTTAAATGATAACCGGTAAACAGTTGCGAGACAGCATTATTTCCGGCGCTAACAATATTAAAAATAATAAGAGTGCTGTTGATGAACTAAACGTATTCCCGGTTCCGGACGGAGACACCGGAACCAACATGTCTATGACGATAGGCTTCGCGGTTCGCGAACTTCAATTATTAGATGATAACTGCACGGTAGAGAAAGTTTCTCAAGTTGCTGCGTCCTCGCTTTTAAGGGGCGCTAGGGGAAATTCCGGCGTTATTCTTTCGCTTTTGTTCAGAGGTTTTGCAAAAGGTCTTTCGGGACTTGAACAAGCAGAAAGCAAAGATGTTGCAAACTCGCTTGCAAAGGGTGTCGAATCGGCGTATAAAGCCGTTATGAAACCGACTGAAGGGACTATTCTAACCGTTGCGCGCGTTGCGGCAGAAAAAGCTGTTGAACAAGCAGGGAAGTTGTCTCCGCTTGAAACGTTTGAACTTATTGTAAACGTTGCGGAAGAAACTCTTCAACAAACTCCCGAAATGCTCCCCGTTTTGAAAAAAGCAGGGGTTGTAGATGCGGGCGGACGTGGCTTTGTCTGCATTTTCGAGGGTATGCTTTCGTCGCTTAAAGACGGAAAGATTATCGAACTATCAACCGCCGAAGAAAATCCGAGCGAAGCGGCGGTGGTTCCAAAAGGCGTACATGCCGAAGATATGATAAACGAAGATACCGACAGCTATTGTACCGAATTTCTTGTAATTAAAACCGAGGAGCAAGAGGCAAACGCGGTTAAACTTCGCGCTAACCTTGAAGCTATCGGAAACAGCGTTGTAGTTGTTGAAGACGACGAACTTATTAAATGCCACGTTCACACAAAAACCCCCGATAAGGCTCTTAAATTTGCGTTAATCCACGGATATCTTTCAAAGATAAAGATCGAAAACATGTTAGAGCAGTTTATGGCTCTTAACCCGGGCGCGAAGATGCCCGAGAAAAAAGTCTCGGTCGACGATGTGAGTGAGTTTGAATACGTAAAAAAAGACAGTTCTGTTAAATACGGCGTAGTTTCGGTTTCGTGTGGGGAAGGGTTAAAACAACTTTTCTTTGACCTTGGAGTCGACAAAGTCGTAAGCGGCGGGCAGACGATGAACCCGTCTACCGACGATATTTTAGCAGCAATTCAATCGGTTGCGGCAGAAAACGTCATAGTTCTTGCCAACAACAAAAACATAATAATGGCAGCAGAGCAAGCTTGTCTTTTGGCGGACAGAAATGCCGTCACGTTGCCGACGCGTTCTATCCCCGCCGGAATTAGCGCAATGCTTATGTTTAATCCGGACGACGGTGTCGAACAAAACCTTGTGACGATGAAAGAATCTGCCGAAAACGCAGTAGTCGGACAGATTACGTTTGCGGCGCGAAACAGCGATTTTGACGGTCACACGATTAAAGAGGGCGAGATTTTGGCTCTTGAAAGCGGAAAACTTGTGTTCACCGAAAAATCGGTATCAGCCTCCGCCGTAAAACTTGCAAAAAAGATAGTTTCAAAAGACAAGAGTTTCCTAACCGTTATATACGGAAGCGATGTTGAAGAAGACGAAGCGGAAAAAACCCTTGAACTTATTAAACAGAAAATTCCTTCCAACATCGAGATTAACCTTATAAACGGTGGTCAACCTGTCTACTACTACTACTTATCAGCGGAATAGACAAATTGAGCAACCTAAATGTTGTAAAATATGATATAACTAAACTCAAGGGGGTTGGCAGCCTTCGCCAAAAGCTTTTTAAAAAGCTTGGCGTGGAAACTGTCGACGCTCTTTTGAGCTATTATCCAAGACGTTATGATAACTTGAGGCTTTCCCCTTCGATAGCGTCCGCCGAGATAGGTAGTTTTGTTGTAATTAAAGCTATGATAAACCAAAAACTACCGCCCACAAGAATAAGCGGTGGACGGACGATGTGCAAAGTGACGGCGTTCGACCAAAGCTGTTCTGTCGTCATGACATGGTTTAACAACCGCTATACTTATGACACGCTTAAAGAGGGGGAGGAGTACTTTTTTTTCTGTAAACTTTCGACCGGTTTCACCAAAAGAGAAACGGTTAACCCTGTTATTATACCTATTGAAAAGGTAGGAACCTTTTCTCCTATATATCCCTCTACCGACGGACTTTCAAGCAAAGTTATATCAAACACGGTAGTAGAAGCATTGAAGTTTATCGATGAGGTTATAGACGAAACGTTGCCGGCGTATATTCTCGATAAATTTGAGTTGATATCTTTAAAAGATGCGACAAAAAAAATTCATTTTCCTAAAAACGAACAGGATATTTTGGCGGCAAAAAAAAGGCTTATAACGGAAGAACTCCTTGTTTTGTCGCTTGGAATGAAATGTATAAAAAGCAGCTCAAAAAAACTTTATGGGGTTTCGTTGCCTCCTGTACCGTTTTCCGACTTTATTGATGGTGTGCCGTTTAAGCTTACAAACGCACAACTAAAGTCGATTAGAGAGATATCGCAAGACCTTGCAAAGAAAACCCCGATGAACAGACTTTTACAAGGGGACGTCGGAAGCGGAAAGACGGTTGTTTCGGCGGCGGCGGTATATCAAAGCTTTAAAAACGGCTTTCAATCGGCGGTTATGGCGCCAACCGAAATCCTCGCGTCGCAACATTTTGAGACATACAGCCACCTGCTTGAACCGTTTGGGGTTAAAATAGGTTTTTTGACCGGCTCGGTAAAAGGCAAAGCAAGAGAACAACTTTTATCAAAGCTTGAAAGCGGTGAAATTGATCTTTTGGTCGGCACACATGCCGTTATATCACAAAACGTAAAGTTTAAAAACCTTGCCGTAGTTATAACAGACGAGCAACATCGTTTTGGGGTAAACCAAAGAACCGCCCTTTCGGGCAAAGGCAACAACCCACATATATTAGTAATATCGGCAACTCCGATACCAAGAACGCTTGCACTTATAATATATGGTGACCTCGACATCTCGGTTATAGACGAGCTTCCCCACGGAAGAAAACCGATTAAAACATATGTCGTTTCGTCTGATTATAAAAAAAGATATCTTGACTTCGTAAGGAAATCTACCGAAAGCAAAAACGCTGTTTTTATAATCTGTCCTTTGGTTGAAGAAAGCGAGATGCTTGACGAGGTTAAATCGGCAAGCGAATATAAGCAAGAGATAGAAAGTTATTTCAAAGATATAAAAGTTGGGCTTTTGCATGGAAAAATGAAACCTAAAGAGAAAAATGACGTTATGGAACAGATGCTTAGCGGCGAGATTTCGGTTTTGGTTTCGACCACCGTTATCGAAGTCGGGATTGACATAAAACGCGCAAACCTTATAATAATAGAAAATGCTGAAAGGTTTGGCCTTTCTACGCTACACCAACTTCGCGGACGCGTTGGAAGAGGAGACGACCAAAGCTATTGTGTTTTGGTTTCAAACAGCAAAAGCGAAAGTTCAAAAGCGCGACTTGAAACGATGAGAACAACCAACGATGGTTTCAAAATAGCGCAAGACGACCTTAAAAACAGGGGTCCCGGCGACTTTTTGGGTAGGCGTCAACATGGTTTGCCCGAGTTTAGGATAGCGGATCTTGCGAGCGACAGCGATGAGATTATACTGTCGCAAAAAATAACGTTTGATATATTAGAAAATCAACAGTTCCTTGTGTCGGACAGCTTTAAAGCTTTAAGACAAAAGACTGAAGATATGTTTGAAGGGTTTTTGAAAGGAAGGTTAAATTAATTTGATAGATAAAAAAATTAAATCATTAATATTGCTTTTAGTTTTAACTTTTACGGTTCCGTTTTCGGCTTTATCGGCGGAATATGAACCGTCGTTTGATGTGACCGCCGAGGGTATATATCTTGTTAACACAGACACAAATCAAGTTGTATATGCTAAGAATGAGGATGAACAGCTTCATCCGGCGTCCACAACAAAGATTATGTCGACCGCTCTAGCGCTTGAAATGACGGAAGATTTAAACGTTATGGTTACAGCGCCGGACGATTTGTGGGACGAATTCAGCCAGATTTCGGGGATATCAAATGCCGGAATAGATGCGGGCGAAACAATGTCGATGTATGATTTGTTACATTGTATGATGATAGTGTCGGCAAACGAAGCGGCGTCTATCGTTTCGGAATACTACGGGGGCGACGAGTTTATCAATTTAATGAACCAAAAAGCGTTGGAACTCGGTTGCACAGGGACAAACTTCTCAAACCCACACGGGCTTTTTGTAGATAACCATTACTCAACGGCAGAGGATTTATACAAAATAACCGAATGGGCACTAACGGTTCCGGGATTTATCGAGATAGCGGAAAAATCGAGATACACAGTTCCCGCCACAAACATGTCGGACGAGCGACTGCTTGCGACAACCGTTTTGGTTCAAGACAGTTCGACACAATATTACACCTCGTACATCAAAGGGGTTAAAACAGGCACGTTGCCGGCGGCTGGAAGGTGTCTTGTCACAACCGCTTCAAAAGACGGACAGAATTATATCTTGACGCTTCTCGGAGCTACAACCGACCCCTCGTATCAACTTTGGGGGGACGGGGCGATTTCTTCGTTCACCGAAACTATGATGCTTTATGATTGGGCGTATGACAACTTTGAGACAATTAATGTTATAAACACGGACACGGCAATCGGAAGCGCACAGTTAAGACACAGCTCGCAAAAAGACGAACTTGTTTTGTATGGAAGCGGAGAGGTTTCGACAGTGGTCGAGATAGCAAGGGAACAAGACCCTGAAATCACATACGAGATGGACATCCCCGACCTTGTCTATGCGCCTGTTGAGTTTGGCCAAGAGATAGGAAAAGCAAAAGTTTTTGCAGACGGCGAGTATATCGGCGAGATAAGCTTGATTTCGCGCGAGAACATCGAAAAAAGCGCTTGGGCGGCGTTTCTTGACACGTTAAGCGAGATTATGAGTTCAAGTTATATGCAGATTGTTGTCATAGTTGTGCTTGCAATCGTTGGGATTTATATTTTATATATCTTTGTTGTTATTATCTCGGAACGCAACAAAAAGAAAAAAAGAATAGCGGCTTTAAGAAGACGCCAACAACTTGAAAACCTTAAAAGACAAGGAAAGTTGCCTAACCAAAATGGTAACAACATGTATAACCGCCCGCCCGAAAACCCCTATGCGGACAACCCAAGAAACAAAAGAAGATAGAAAAAGCGGGAGTGGAAAAAAGAGCTGTTTTAGATATCTCCCCCGCCGAAGGCGGGGGAGATATCTAAAAAGTTAATCAACGCCTTGATCCACACCCTAAAAAATAATTTAATATAATAATTTTAAACAATACTCCCCAAAAGATGTTTGTCACATGGTGAATTCTTGCAACTCTCAAGATTTACACCAAGACACACAATACTTGGGGAGTTTGTTTTGAACTTTATTCGGCTTAAACTTGACACACAGTTAAATAAAGGTTATATTTTATAAGTATTATTTTTTTAATTTTTGCACAGAGGTTTATTGAATGATGATAGACAAAAAAATAAAAGTTCCACTTGGTGGGTTTTTGCAAAAAATACACATTAAAAGCCTTGACACAAACAACCCGGTGTTGTTGTTTTTGCACGGAGGTCCCGGAGTTTGCAACCGCCACGCGGTTATGACGGCGCACAAAGACCTGCTCGACACGTTCACGCTTGTCGGTTGGGACCAACGCGGAAGCGGCGGCTCATACTATGGGGTTGAGCTAAAAGACCTCACGATTGAACGGCTTGTTGAAGACGCAAGAGAACTCGTCGCGTATCTTTGTAAAGAATTTGACAAGCAAAAGATATTTATAATTGGCGGAAGCTGGGGAAGCGAGCTTGGAACATGGCTTTCGTTTAAATATCCCGAACAACTCGCGGCGTTTGTTGGTTTCGGACAGGTTGTTAACGGAACACTTAACGAAGAGATAAGCTATAACTTTGCTCTTGACTCGGCAGAAAAAGCGGGCGACACTTCGTCGGTCTTAAAACTCATGGAACTAGGACCTCCCGTTAAAGGGGTGTACAAAGGCGGTTTCAAGGGCATGATGATACAGCGCAGAGTTATGATGAAATATGGCGGATATTCAAAATCCGAAAACAAACGCAGTTATTTTAGCTCGATAGTTAAACCGATGCTTTTTTCCGGCGAGTATTCTGTTTCGGATCTTTTTGGAATAATTAAAGGGCATAAACTGGTGCTTGAAGCTATGTGGCCCGAGGTTGGCGCTACCGACCTTGCAAAGACGTGTACCGAATTTGAAATTCCTATCTTTATTTTTGACGGTGTCCACGACCAAAACACACCGGCGGAACTTGTCGAAGATTACTTTAAATTGATTAAAGCGCCCAAAAAAGAACTGGTTTGGTTTGAACATTCGGGACACAACCCAATGACCGACGAGCCGGAAAAATTTAAAAAGCTTTTAAGGGAAAAACTTTTAAAGCTCTTATAAATAATCCGCAGGATTATTTCCAAGAGCTCTGCCGCAAGGCAGAGATTATATAAAAAAGGTGTTACATGAATAAAATTAAACTAACCGAAAAGATGGGCTTTTGCTCACTTTCAACCGCGAGCAATGTGGTCTATCAGTTCAAAAGCATATACTATTTGTTTTTTTTGACAGATGTTCTAAACATGAACGTGTTGATAGCCGGAACTATCCTGACTATCGGGACTATTTGGGACGCTATAAACGACCCACTAATAGGATTTTGGACGGTAAACAAACGGTTTAAAAGCGGCGAAAGAGCTCGGCCGCTTGCGCTTTGGTTTTCGATTCCGTGGGCCGTTACCGTTGTCCTTTTGTTTACCGATTTTAACACGACCGAAACGACGACCGTCGTTATCTCGCTTATAATCTACATATTGTTTGAAACGTTTAACACGTTTGTCAACATTCCGTACAACAGCATGGCGGGACTTGCGACATCGGTCGACTCGGAACGACGTTCTATAAACATGTTTCGTAACATCGGTGCGACAATCGGCGCGGGAATTGGCGCGGTTTCTTGTCTTCCGCTTTTGAAACTGTTCGGAGCTATCGGCAAAGACGGGAATTTGGTTGATGCCTCCGCCTCAAAAGGGTTTATATTGACGGCTTTAATCATGGGTGTAATCACCGCTTTGGGAGGGCTTATACATTACTTCACATCTAAAGAACGCGTCAAACAGATATCAAACGTTCAAGATAAGCTTTCGATAAAAACAGTTTTTATGATGCTTATAAAGAGCAAAGCTTGGCTTTTTAACACGGCATACATCTGTCTGTATGGCGTTACAAACTTACTATTGTTAACCTGTGTAACATATTACGCAACATATGTTTTGGGTCAAACCTCATCTGCTACGCTAATCCAAGCCGTCTATCTTGTGTTTTCGCTTGGGGCTTCGTTTTTAGTTCCGCAAATCGACAAAAAGATTGGCCGAAGAAACACTATGGTGTTTGGTGCGGTGGTAGCCGTTATCGGAAAGATTTGGTTTATGCTAAACCCTTTTTCGATATTTGCAATCTATTTCAATGCGCTAACGGTGGGGATTGCCGCGACAACGGCGTTTATAATGTTTAACACAAACCGTGCAACGATAGTTGATCTTATCGAACTTAAAGAGGGTCGCCGACTTGACAGCATGGTTTCAACCGCCGACAACTTGGCCTCGAAACTAGCTTCCGCAGGCGCAACCCAACTCATAGCTATATCGCTGGCGTCTGCCGGATTTGATTCGACGATACAGGGCGCACAACCCGAAACGGCAATCAACATGATTAACTATATGCTCGGTTGGGTTCCGTTCTTGTTGTCGATAGGAATGTTGGCGCTCGTGTACTTTTTTCATATAGACAAAGATATGAAACAGCTACCCCAACATAAGGAAGGCCTAGAACAATAATAAACAACATAACTAACAAAAAAGAGCCATGTGAAAATATGGTTCTTTTTTTGTTAAATAAGGTTGTTTTTTGCAATTATAAAGATTATAATATTGTTGGGATAAATTGTGATTTGATTTTCCATTAAAATTAAACACAAAAATAATTAATAAAAGAAGGATAAGAGAATGAAAAAAATAGTACTATTAACAGTTTTAGCGCTGATACTTGTTTTTTCTGTTGGTTGCTCCGCTCCATACGAAGTGTTAGAACCGGTTGATAGATCATCCATGACTATCGAAACAGGTGTAGGCATCGGAGTATCTGCCGATTACGATGCCGGCGAATGGTTTTTTGACGGAAGCGGAACACTCGGTTCATATCAGCTGTATGACATGGACTATACCGACATAAATCAGGTTATGAGTATAAACTTTGCAATGCCCAATCCTTCAATTGCAGGATTAGAAATCGACAGCATTGCAAAAATTTTTGAACTTCAGATGGCAAGCATGGGAAACGAAGTTTTGACGAAAGAAATAAAAGTGATTAACGACACTGAAATTATTTATTTTGAGAGTGTAGTAGTTATGAATGATGAAATGCTTGACCTTATGCTTGAGCAAGGCATCATTACAGAACAACAGATTGAAGACATGGGTGGAAGAGACTATTTAAAATCTACACCGCCAACAAATCAAGTATCAATGATGCAGGTGATTGACGATGAAGGATATATGTTTTCCGGAACATATTTTAGCGAATCGGATAAAGAACTAGTAGTTGATGCGTTAACATTAATTATGGAAACATTAGAAGTTACCCAATAATTATATTTGGAATTTTTTCCCTTGAATTATGAGGTGATACTTTTTATGTACACAAAAGATGTTGGATTTATAATTGATACGTTGGAACAAAACGGATACCAAGGCTACATCGTTGGAGGTTGTGTTCGCGACAGCCTTTTGGGACTTGTTCCGAAAGACTATGATATATGTACAAACGCGCTTCCAAACGAGGTTAAACTTTGTTTTTTGGGGTTTAATGTAATCGACACCGGTTTGAAACACGGAACGGTTACCCTTATATTAAATGCGACACCGTATGAGATTACGACGTTTAGAACCGACGGGGAATATCTCGACAACAGAAGGCCGACAAACGTCACATTTGTGAGAAATATCAAAGAGGATTTAATGCGCCGAGATTTCACCGTTAACGCGATGGCATACAACCGAAAAGTTGGGGTTGTCGATTGGTTTGACGGGAAAAAACATCTCGAACAAAAACTTATATCGGCGGTTCTTGACCCCGACACAAGGTTTAAAGAGGATGGGCTTAGGATTATAAGAGGCTTAAGGTTTGCCTCGGTCTACGGATTTGATATTGAACAAGCAACGTCTGAAAGTATGCTAAAAAATAAATATCTGTTAAACAATATCTCGCAAGAAAGGTTGAACACCGAGCTTTGTAAACTGCTGGTTGGTGACAATGTCGAAAAAATATTACTTGATTACAAAGAAGTTTTTTCGATAATAATACCGCAACTTTCAAAAATGTTTGATTTTGCTCAACACAACCCACACCACATATATGATGTCTACACGCACACAGTTAAAGCGGTGTCACATTCTGCCCCAATTAAAGAGGTGCGCCTTGCGCTTTTGTTTCACGATATCGGAAAACCGGAAACGTTCACGCAAGACCAAAGCGGAACAGGACACTTCTATCGACATGCACAGCAAAGTGTGGAGCTGGCAAGAGCGAGTTTGAACAAACTTAAATTTGACAACAAAACAAAGGCTACAGTTTTAAAGCTTGTGAAATATCACGACGCAGACATTAATCCCGATTTAAAATCAGTTAAACGTTGGCTTAACAAGTTGGGTCAACATGATTATGAATTGTTATTAGAAGTTAAGAAAGCAGATGTTTTAGCACAAAGCAAAAAAGAGCTTAAAGAGAGATTATATATATTAAAACAACTTAAACATCTAGCCAAACAGGTTGAAACAGAAAAACTGTGTTTCAACTTAAAATCGCTTGCGGTTTCGGGAAACGATCTAATTGAGATAGGTGTTCCGAAAGGGAAACAGATTGGTGAAATTTTGCAACAAATTTTACAAAACGTTATCGACGGAACGCTTATAAACGAAAAAAAAGAAATTTTGAACTTTGTGAAAGACAAGATAAAATAAAATGAGAGCTTCGCACCGTTAAACGATGTGAAGCTCTTAAAACTATTTATAAAATTAATGTGAAAATTGATAAGACAAAACTAGTCCTTGTTAATCCTTAACCAGTCAACGCGGTTGTGACACATTCTTTGGACCTTGTCAAAGAAACGGGAAACGTGGAACCCGTCGCAAACTGCGTGGTGAACTGTCATCGAAATAGGAATAAACGTTGTGTTGTCTTGCAAGAAAAATTTACCCATAGTTATGGTGGGTTTAAGGTCTAAACCATCATTATAGAAATTAAGATTAAGTGCCGAGAATGTTGTCCAAGGGGTTATGTATACATCAAAAGTGTTTTGTGGCATCGGCGTTTTTGGGAAAAGAACGGTTGAGTTAGCGTATTTTTTTGTGTCTTCAAGATAGTTGTTGTTAAAGACGTTAAAGTCTTTGTCATACTTTGTGTAGATAGCTGAAAAAGTTTCGGTCTGTTCGTTAAAAACGGTGTAGCTGGGGTCTAGAGTATCCCAAATTCCAACAACGCCTTTGTCGTCAAATCTGACTTTAAATTCGTCGAAACGGTTTGCTACCGTTGTTACGATGTACATCATGGCGGGATAAAGCCTGATGTTTTTTTGTTTGATTTCCGCTAACAGTTCGGTTATCTCGATGTTGCATGTAATGCTGTAGGTACAACGATTTTCCTCGATGTAATGATCAAAAAACGGGGTTCTTGCCCAGGTACTTTTGTCGATTGGTTTAAACATAGTAACGTCTCCTTGATTTATTTAAATAAAAATTATCTACTAAACGCTTTTTTAAGTTTATTCTTATATTTTATCACATCCGCAAAAAAAGTCATACTGTTTTTTGCGCCGATTATCTTTGAAACGATGTTTATTATCGGTTGTGCCACTACAACGGTTGATAGAAACTCTTTGTTATCATCAAACCATATTTCGGTTTGTTTCGCTTGTTCTTTGGGGAAATACCCCCTGTGTTGCAAAAGGTCGTTCAAAAGCATGACGGTCAAGTTGTAGATATAAAGCTTTTTGGAGTCGCTTTTGCCGTTTGAAAGCTCAAACAATCTTTCGCAGATAGTCAAAAGATCTTGATAACGTTTATAGTTTCTGGGGTTTGTCGTGATGGAATTGTCACGAAGATTATAAACATAATAATCGTTTTCGTTTAAATAGAAACTGTTTGCGTGACACAGCATTGTGGCTGTCCAAAGCGGGTCTTCGTTTAAAAGACCGGGGGCAAACATAATGTCGTTTTCAACTATTAAATCTCTTTTAACCACATAACGATATACGCAAGGCGAAACGTTTTTTTTGCGAAACTCCGCCACGACACTGTCGCCGGTTTTTCCGTTGATTTCGTTTTTGTCAAGGTTTGAATCACGGTGGTAAAAAACTTTTCCTGTGTCATAGAAAATTGCTTTTACATAGTTTACCACAACTTCGACGGGGTGTTCAACCAAAATGTTTGATATCTCAACCAAACAGTCTCCGGCGAAGTTGTCGTCGCTGTCCAAAAAAACCAGATAGTCGCCCGTTGCGTTTTTTATAGCGGTGTTGCGTGCGCCTGAAGGACCTTGGTTTTGTTGATGGAAAACCTTTATACGACTATCTTGTTTGGCGTATCTGTCGCAAATTTCCCCCGAACGATCGGTGCTTCCGTCGTTCACAAGCAGTATTTCAAGGTTGTTGAAACTTCCGGAAATTAAACAGTCGATAGACTTTTCGAGATATCTTTCCACGTTGTATATCGGGACGACAACACTGAATTTATAGTCGCGTTTATTTGACAAGAGAACACCTCCCGGAATAGTATTCTGTCAGAAAATCTGCTGTTTTATTTATGTCGTATCCGGCGTTTATGACGTTTTGCCTGCACTCAAAAACAGGTTGTTGGGTTATAGATAAAACGTTTTTTGCCCAAACGTCGCAAGGTGTTTCAAGCGAAAGGTGGCAAACCCCTTTTGTCAGGTCGCTGTCGGTTGAAACCCTGTCGGACAACACGAGTGGAATGCCAAGCGATTGCGCCTCGATAACGGTGAGCGGAACCCCTTCGTATAACGACGGCATTAAAAAAACATCAAACGTCTGCATAATTTTTTCTATGTCGTTTCGCGCGCCCAAAAAAGAAACTTTTTCGGTAATTTCAAGTTTTGACGCGAGTTGTTCAATCGAAGATTTTTTGTGTCCGTCACCGACCAAAACAAGTTTCGCGTCGTGTCTTTGTTTTAGAATTTCGTTAAACACCGAAAGCAAAAATTCATGGTTTTTAGGCTCGTTAAATCTTCCGACATGCCCAACAACAAAACTGTCGTTTAAGCCAAGGCTATTAAGCATCTCTTTTCTTATAATGTCACTTTGTTTAAACCTGTTTAAATCGATGCCGTTTTTTATTATGACGGCGTCTTTAGCGTTTTGTTTGAACAACCATTCCGCCGCAGGCTTTGAACAAGCAAACAGATCGGTTGCGTTGTTTTCTATAAAACTTCCGTAATAGCTTTTGACGGCGTGGAACAAAACTCCGCCCTCGTTTTTTATGCTGTGGCTGTGGGCAATTCTAACCGGAATATCGGCTTTTTTTGCTTGTCGCAAAACCATTCCGCTGAACTTGTCCATGTGTGAATGAACAATCTTGATATCTTTATTGTGGGAAAATATCTTTGATATATTTTTTGTATAAGCAAAAGGCCCTTTTTCGGTTATAAATGGGATTTTGAAAATTCTACCGCCAAGCGAAACAATCTCTTTATCAAAAACCCCGTCAAAAGAGGATATGAAATCAAACTGTACTTTTTGTTTGTCGATAGCGCGGTATAGGTTGATTATTAACGTTTCATATCCACCGTAGTTCATTCCGGCTACTGCATGTACAACCCTAGTCACAGCCATATATATTGCTCCTGTTTTTTGTTTGTGTTGTTGCTTTGTTTTATATTATAACAAAAAATAAAACTGTTAGCAAAAAAAATCCGCAAAAACAACAAAACAACTGCATCTCTGCAGTTGTTTTGCAACTAATAAAAAGGAGGAAAAAGATAGTAAAAAAATTAGCTTGTTCTTGTAACCACATTGTAACCTTTTTGTAACGCTTTGTAAAGACTTTTATCGAAAAAAAACAGATTAAAGACAAAATATGTATAGTTGCACAAATTGATATGATTAAAACTAGCAATAATTAATATAAAATATTCATCGTTTGTAACCTTTTGGCTTGAGTTTTAACAGAAATTTTCAATAAAAAACAATCTTTATACAATTCTTTGTATTTATATCAAATCTTTTTAAAAAGTTTTGATATACTACTTTATTAAAGTAACGTTTTGTATTATAATAAACTAATATTGTATATAAAGAATGAGGAAATAAAAATGGCTAATACTGAAACAAACAAGATTGCTATTATTGGGTTTGGCAACATCGGGTCGGGTGTTGCGGATATAATAGTTGATTTGCAAAAAAAGGGCAAAGCATATTGTGGCAAACAATTTGAACTAGGATACATTCTTGATATTAGAAGTTTCGAGGGACATTCCCTTGAAAAGTATTTTATTAAAGATTTTGAAACGATAGTCAACGACAAAGATGTTTCGGTTGTGATTGAAACGATAGGCGGGACAAACCCGGCATATAAATTTGTTAAACAAAGTTTACTTGCAAAAAAAAGTGTTGTTACTTCTAACAAAGAATTGGTTGCTACATACGGAACAGAGCTTTTACAAATAGCGTTTGAACAGGGTGTTTCGTTTAGATTTGAAGCGAGCGTCGGCGGAGCTATGCCGACGATTGCGCCACTTTTGGATACATATTGTGCGGGAGAGGTTGAAAGCATATATGCAATTATAAACGGAACGACAAACTTTATGCTTACGAGGATGGAAAAACAGGGTATAAGCTTTGAAGAAGCGTTAAAGGTTGCTCAAGATCTCGGGTATGCCGAGACCAAAGACCCTTCGGACGATGTCGACGGAATTGATGCAAAAAGAAAGATTTCGATTATCGCGTCTATCGCCAGCAAACATTATGTAAGTCCCGATGTTATTAAAAATATAGGCATAGCAAACGTTGAACTTTGCGACCTTAAAAAAGCCGCCGAAAATAATGGCACAATTAAATTAATTGCATACTATAAAAAAGAGGACAGCAAATCGATTATGGTTGGGGTGGAGCCGATGTTTGTTAAAAACAAAAACGCCTTTAAAAATGTCTCGGACGTGTTTAACGGAATGATAATCGACCACGAGTTTGCAGGAAGAATTTTTGTGAGCGGCAGGGGAGCCGGAAAGTATCCAACCGCTTCGGTTGTTGTTTCAGACACGTTAAGGGCGATGTGTGATAACCCGAGGTTGCCTTGTTGGGGCGACGCAAAGCCGGGGATTAAGGTGTCGGAACTTAAACCGGAACAATATTTTGTTATTCAGCAAAACGGTAATAAGATCTCGGCATCTATAGTCGATAAAAAAGATTTCAAGCAAGACGCATCATATAAAAAGGTTTTTAAAGTTTTAAATTAAGTTTTTGAATTTAAGGATTTAAATATAAACACTAAAAGTGTTGTGACTCTAATTCGAAACACAGTTTCAAACGCGAAACTCGCTTTCGAATCGAAGAAAGGATGACAAAATAGATGATGAAAATTTCGATACCGGCGACGTCGGCAAACCTCGGCTCGGGGTTTGATTGTGCCGGAATAGCGCTTAATTTATATAACGAGGTTTACATTGGACAGGATGAGCCGTTTTCCATCGAATCGCTCGACAGCACTAAAGTTCCAAACGACAAAGATAACTTGATATATCAATCGGCAAAGGTTCTGTTTGATAAGTTTGACAAGGCTGTTCCTGAATTTTCGATAAAACAAGTTAACAACATACCAATGGAACGCGGTCTTGGAAGCAGCGCGGCGTGTATAGTTGCGGGGCTTGTTGCGGCAAACGAGATTATGGGTAAGCCGTGTGACACAAATGGCCTGCTCGACATCGCTGCAAGAATAGAGGGTCACCCAGACAACGTAGCTCCGGCTTTTCTTGGGGGAATGGCGGCGGCGGCAATTGGTGAACAAAATCTGTTTTCCGCACGATTTGACATAAGAGAAGATATATCGTTTGTGGCGTTTATTCCGCCGTTTCCGCTTAAAACATCGCTTGCACGAAGCGTTATGCCGGAAACTATTCCGATGAAGGATGCGCTATTTAATGTTTCGCGTTGTTCGTTGCTTTGCTCCGCGTTTGCCCTTGGAAAATACGACCTTTTGACCGAGGCGACAAAAGACGCGATACACCAACCGTATCGTCTGGGGTTGATACCGGGCGCGTCTGAGATATTTGAAATATCAAATTCTCTCGGGGCATATGCTACGTTTATAAGCGGCGCGGGCTCGACGATACTTTCGATTATAAAAACAAGCGACAGGAACTATAAACAAAAGATTAACGACTTAATAGCACAAAACGAAAAAACAAAAGATTTCGAGATTAAACACCTTTTGTCCGATAACATAGGGGCAACGGTTAAAAAAATAGACAAAATACAGTATTAGTGAAAGCGGGTAGAGAAATGTCTTTAATTGTAATGAAATTTGGCGGAAGTTCGGTTGCAAACACCGAAAAAATAATGAGAGTTGCCGGAATAATAGCAGATGCGTACAAAGAGGGGAACTCTGTCGCGGTTGTAGTTTCCGCACAGGGAGACACGACAGACGATCTTATCGATAAGGCGGGACAGATAGACCAAAGGCCGTCGGCGCGCGAGATGGATATGCTTCTTGCAACGGGGGAACAAGCCTCGGCGGCGCTCATGGCTATGGCTATAAACAAACTCGGGGTGAGCGCGATTTCGCTTACAGGTTGGCAATCGGGAATGTTGACCGACAAAAACCACTCTATGGCAAGAATAAGGCGCATAGAGGGCGACAGGCTTCTTCAAGAAATATCAAACAAAAACGTTGTCGTTGTCACAGGTTTCCAAGGTTACAGCAAAAACGATGATATAACGACGCTTGGAAGAGGCGGTTCCGACACAAGCGCGGTAGCGCTTGCGGTTGCGCTTAGAGCGGATGTTTGCAAGATATACACCGATGTAGACGGCGTATATACGGCAGATCCCCGAAAAGTTAAAACCGCGATTAAACTTAAAGAGATTTCGTATGACGAGATGCTTGAACTTGCGACACAGGGCGCACAGGTTCTTCACAACCGTTCGGTCGAACTTGCAAAGAAATATCATGTAAACCTTGAAGTATTATCAAGCTTAACAAATATGCCAGGAACAATAATAAAGGAGAGTACAAACATGGAAGGATTATTAGTAAAAGGGGTCGCCCAAGACACAAATATAGCGGCAGTTTCGGTTATCGGAGTTCCGGATCAGCCGGGTGTTGCGTTTAAATTCATCTCGCTTTTGGCGCAAAAAAACATCCACACAGATATCATTATTCAATCGGAAGGAAGAGACGGAACGCAGGATATCTCCGCAACCGTGCCGCTTAACATGGTTGACGAAGCGGTGGAGCTTTTGAAAGATAGCAGCGGACTTAACGCAAAAGAAGTTAAGGTCATGAAAGATGTTGCAAAGGTTTCGATAGTAGGTTCAGGAATTCAAACTAATGTTGGGGTTGCGGCTCGTATGTTTGGGGCGCTTTCCGAAGCGAAGATTAACATTTCGATGATCTCGACCAGTGAGATTAAAATTTCGGTTATAATAGCAAAAAAAGATGTTGAAAGAGCGGTTAACGCAATACACGACGAATTTATTCTTTAAATATAAAATATAATGGGTTTTATCGGGTTGTTTGGTTTAAAATGTTGCTAACTGTATTAAATTCTAGCTAGCCACAAAACACAGATGATCTAACTTAAGGATTGGTTAATTAAATGATAAGAGAACAAATAGCAAACGGTGTCTACTATACCTTTATAGAAGGCAACTATAAAAAGAACAGGATTTCGGTTATATTAAGAAAGCCTCTTGCGCGAGAAGATATAACCGAAACGGCTCTGTTGCCATATATTCTTGAAAGAGGAACGGCTTCGTGTCCCGACATAATTATGCTTAGAAGAAAGCTTGACATGCTTTATGGGTCAAGCCTTTATACCTCGGTTTCAAGCTTTGATTTTTCGCGTACGCTTAGCGTTTCGATAGAGGGCGTCGAGGAGCGTTATGTCGGCGAAGAAGTAAACCTTCTCGGGCAAAGGGCGGAATTTTTAATCGATGTCCTTTGTAACCCGATGGTTGAAAACGGACAGTTTAAAAAGGAATATATATATATCGAGCGCGAGAAACTTCGTGAAGTTATCTATTCCGAGATCAACGAAAAAAGGTCATATTGTCTTAACCTTGCGTCGGAAACTTTTTTTGAAAACGACGAAAGGTCGAACCCTAACCATGGTTATATAGAAGACCTTGACAAGATAACAGGAAGCTCTCTTTACGAAACATACAAAAGCTTTTTAAACACCTCGACAATCGAGATATTTGTTGTTGGGAAAAGCGAAAAAAACGTTAAAGAAATATTTGCTAAGGCATTTTGCGGAGCACCGCGTAGTCCAAAAGAGATAAAGGGATTTTGTTCGATAGACCATGTCGAAAGTCCAAAGAGGGTTGTCAAACAGTTTGACATCGAACAGGACAAACTTGCTATGATATATTCCGCCGGAAGACTTTTGAACCACGACGAACAAGTTGCGTTAAAGGTTGCGTCGGCGGCATATGGCGGCGTTCCGACTTCAAGGCTGTTTGTCAACGTTAGAGAAAAACAAAGCCTTTGTTACTACTGTGCAAGTCGTCCCGGAATATATACAGGAGCGCTTACTGTAGACAGCGGGGTAGAACATGAAAACGTTCAAAAAGCTATCGACGCTATTAATCTTGAACTTGAACAGGTTATAAAAGAACAGATAACCGACAAAGAATTGCACGAGGTTAAACTCATGCTTCAAAATTCTATGCGCATGATTGGCAACACTCCGGAAAGCGTAATAGGTTGGTATTTCAGTTGTTTGACAAGGTTTGGTTTGTTCATTAAACCGGAACAAGAAATACAAAAGATTTTAGGCGTAACAAAAAAGCAGGTGTCCGACATCTTGTCGCTTATGAAACTTAACGTAATCTGTTTGCTTGAAAGAAAAGAGTCTTAAATATGAATAAAACTACAGACAAGTTTTTACACAAAAGTAAGCTTTTGTTGGAAAGCTATTACAAAAAAACGTTTGATACCGGATTGACCGTTGTGGTTTATCCTATGCCGGATAAGTCGTCGGTCTATGCTCTTTATGGGGCGAAGATTGGTTCTGTCGACCGAACGTTTAAACTTGACGGAAAAAAGATCGAAGTCCCGGCAGGGATTGCGCATTTTCTTGAACATAAGCTTTTTGAAAGCGAAAAGGGCGACGCGTTTACGTTGTTTGCTAAAACGGGCGCTTCGGCCAATGCTTTTACATCATTTGATAAGACATGTTACCTTTTTTCGGCGTCAGCCAACCAACTTGAATCGTTAAGCTCTTTAATCGATTTTGTCAACGAGCCATATTTTACAAAAGAAACGGTTGAAAAAGAACAAGGAATTATCGGTCAAGAGATAAAGATGTATCTTGACGCTGCGCCGTGGGTTATGTTGTTCGGTTTGTTGCAGTCGCTTTATGTTAACCACACCGTTAGAGACGACATTGCCGGAACGGTTGAAACGATATCGGAGATAACAAAAGACACGTTGTTCGAGTGTTACGAGGCGTACTACCGCCCCGAAAATATGGTGCTTGCGGTTGCGGGAAATATTGACCCCGATAGCGTTTTTGAGCTTGTAGAGTCGAAAAAAGATATCATAAAAACATTTGACAGCAAGGTTGAGTATCTCACACCGGACGAGCCTTGCGAAATTTTTCGGGGTAAGTTTGAACAAGCGCTTGATATCTCGGCGCCTATGTTTTGTTTAGGGTTTAAGGAAAAACCGATATATGGCGAAAAAGATGAGATAAAAAAATCTATTGCAATTGAGATTATTCTTGATATAATAGCGGGAGAAACGAGCGAACTTTTCCGCGAATTGTATGACAACGGGATTATAAACGGACCGCTCTCGACCGAGGCTATCGAGGGCAGAGGGTTTCTTTGCACAACGTTTTCCTCTGAATCGGAAGACCCGTATAAAGCGATTGAACTTGTAAAAAAAGAGATCGAGACATTTAAGAAGAATGGAATAGACGAGCAAAGATTTTTGGAATCAAAGCGCGCTTTAATTGGCGACACGATAATAGATTTTGACAGCGTCGAAGAGGTTGCGACAAATCTTGTGTATTCGCATTTTAAAGGTGTTTGCGCGTTTGATTATCTAGAGCAAGTAAAAGATGTTTCAATAGAATACACCGAAAAAGTTTTGCAAGAAATATTGATAGATGAATTTTCCGCGACGGCGGTAGTTTTGCCGAAACAAGAAAAAGGAGTATAGCAAAATGGATGTATTAGTAAGTTTTCCGGGAATGGGACTTGAAGTCACCGTTAACAGAGTTGCTTTGTCGATAGGTGGTTTTGATATATATTGGTACGGAATTTTGATAGGTTTGGGGTTGCTTCTCGGAATGATATATGCGACTTCAAACGCAAAAAAATTTGGCATTGACAGCGACAGGTTAATAGACGTTATCTTGGTCGGAGCTATTGCCGGAATTATCGGCGCAAGGGTGTACTACTTTGTGTTTGCCGCCCCCGGGGAATTTGACAGCATCATAGAGATATTCAATTTCAGAAAAGGCGGACTTGCATTTTACGGCACCGTTATCTTTGCGGTGGTTTCGACAGTATTTATGTGTCCGTTAAGAAAAGTTAAGTTTTTGCCGGCGCTTGACGTTGCGTCGGGCGGATTTTTAATCGGACAGGCAATTGGAAGATGGGGTAACTTTTTTAATCAAGAGGCGTTTGGAATAAACACAACTCTTCCGTGGGGAATGAAAAGTGATATAACAACGTTCTATCTCCAAAACAGCATGGCCGAGCTTGCGGAAAGAGGAATAACGGTCGAGCCGATGTTGCCTGTGCACCCAACATTTTTATACGAATCGCTTTGGTGTGTGTTAGGGTTTTTGTTTGTGTTGTTTTATACAAACAGAAGAAAGTTCGATGGCGAGATATTCCTTATTTACCTTACGTGGAACGGCTTTGGAAGATTTTTTATCGAAGGACTTAGAACCGACAGTTTGTACATAGGCTCGATAAGGGTGTCACAATTGTTGGCGCTTGCCGGGTTTGTTGTTTCGCTTGCGGCGATTATAGTAATTCGCAAGAAACTACAAACTAAACGCAAAACCGATGTCGATTATATGATGCCGTTTGGAAAAACAGACGAAGCTAAGCTTTTGCTTTTGAAGTTTGAACAGGAAAGAGAAAACAAAAAACTTGAAAAAACCAACAAAAAGATAAAAGAAGCCGAAAAAGAGATTGAGAAAAAAGAAAAGCAAAAAGAAAAACAACAAAAACAAATTGAAAAAGAGAAGCAAGAGAAGATAGAACAAGCGGCAAAAGAATATGTCGAAACGCTTGATAAGGCGTCGGACGAGCTTGAAAAGGTCGCAAAAGATGTCGGGGTTGATATCGACAAAAAGGATATAGAATAAAGAAAGGGATGTCATTAAAATGGATAAAGTTGCGGTTTTAATACCTTGTTATAACGAAGCGAAGACGATTGCAAAAGTTGTCGGCGATTGCATGGCGGCGTTGCCGTTAGCAACTGTGTATGTGTATGACAACAACTCGACCGACGGTTCCGCAGATATAGCAAAAAAAGCGGGAGCGGTTGTTCGTTTCGAGCGTTTACAAGGCAAAGGCAACGTTATCCGAAGAATGTTTCGAGAAATTAACGCAGAATGTTACATAATGATAGACGGCGACGACACATATCCCGCCGAGAGTGCGCCCGAAATGGTCGATTTGGTGTTAAAAAACCAAATCGACATGGTAATAGCGGACAGACTTTCGTCTACCTACTTTACCGAAAACAAGCGTCTGTTCCACAATTCGGGAAACAAAGCTGTTCGACAGTTTATCAATAAACTTTTTAATAACGAAATTAAAGATGTTATGACGGGGTATCGTGGATTTAGCTATCAGTTTGTTAAATCGTTTCCCGTTATTTCAAAAGGGTTTGAAATTGAAACCGAGATGACTATTCATGCGGTCGATAAAAATATGAATATAGAAAATGTCATAGTGGATTACCGCGACAGGCCACAGGGTAGCGAGTCTAAACTTAACACCGTTTCGGACGGGATTAAAGTTTTAAAAACTATCGGCAACCTATATAAAAATTATCGACCTTTCGCCTTTTTCGGATTAATAGCTGTTGTTATGCTTGTTGTTGCGGCGGTTTTTTTCGCCCCTGTTTTAGTAGAGTATGTTAAAACAGGTTTGGTTCCTAAGTTTCCGACGTTGATTGCGAGCGGGTTCCTAGCGCTTGCAGCGATCCAATCTTTTTTTGCAGGGCTCATTCTTGACGTTTTACGACACAAAGAACTTAGGGATTTTGAGATGGAACTTATCGAGATAGAAAGTAATAGGATAAACCAACAACGGTATCAAGAGTATCTGGACACGATGACGTTTTAAAAAAAAATAATTTTTTATAAAAAAACTGTTGTTTTTATATGTGTTTTTTGATATAATACTTTTACTGTGAAAAAAAAATAAATCAAATGACTTTGACCGTGGAGAAATACTCAAGCTTGGTCGAAGAGGCGCCCCTGCTAAGGGCGTAGGGTGGGTAACTGCCGCGAGGGTTCGAATCCCTCTTTCTCCGCCAACAAAAAAGCACCCTGTAAGGGTGTTTTTTTGTTGGCTAACAGAGAAATCCGGTTCTTGAAAACAGTTCGGTGGACTGTTCAGACTGTCGAAAAAACCATAGAAAACAAGGTCTTTTACACATAACCTTTTTATTTGTGCAATATTTTTCAAAATATATCTTTTTTGACACGCTGAAACCCTCTGTAAGGGTGTTTTTTTGTTGCGAAAAGAGGTTGCTTTAAAGTCGAGAATTCTAACCGTTGATACAAATATTAACATTATAAAGCTTAAATATTCAAAAATTATTATTGATACTTATATTTAAATAATGATATAATAGCATTCAATGATTTTAATTTTATTATAATTTTGTGGGGATTGAAATTTTGCTTAAAAAAGTATCTGTTTTTGTTACAATAATTGCAATTTCTGTCTTTTTTTCTATGTCATTTGTACACGCTCAAAATTCTTCTAATGATAAAGTTATAAAGGTCGGTTACGTTAAAAACTATGGAATGATAAACGACTCGACTTCGTTGTCTACTATTGGTTATGGTTATGATTACTTGAAAAACACCGAGTATTATTCCGACTTAAAATTTGAATTTATCGAATACAGCCCGGACGATTTTCTTGATGCTGTCGACAACCAAGAATTTGATATCTACGGCCCGACTTATTTGGTTGATGACCCGGACAAAAACTATCTGTACACCGAAAATTCCATCGGACAGGTGCGTCTCATGGTGGTCGCGCGGGAGGGAGAAGCGCTGCACTATGCCGACGTTTCTGCGTTTGAGGGAAAAACCGTCGCAACGTTTAACGGAAACATTGCGAATGATCTTTTTGAAGAGTATGCAGACAAAAACAACATTGAATTTCAGTATACATACGGAACTAGTTTTGATTACACCTCAAAACAAGCCGATTTTTTTCTCGTTTCTTCTTTAAACAACAATGTTACAACCGGTTTTCAACTTGTTTTAAACCTTGGATATGAAGCGATGCATTTTTCTTCGATAAAAGGTGACCAACAATTGATTGAAAGTCTTGACGCAGCGATTGAAAACACAGCACAATGCAGCGCAATAAGCTTGTATAACCTATATGACAGCTATTTTGGCGAAAGTTACCCGCTGTTCTCAAGAGGTTTAAGTGAGAAAGAGCAACAAAGTTTAGAAAATGCCAAGTTTACGGTTGGATTTTTAAACGAATTTCAACCATACCATTTTTTAAACGCTGACGGACAAGCCGATGGTATAAGTATTGATATCTTTAACCACCTCGCTGGGCAATATGGATTTGATGTTGAATATCAAGCGTATGATGATTTGAGCGAACAAAAGGATTTTGACATAGTCCTGTCGGTTGCCGGAACCCCTGAAGATTTCTATGAAGATTATATCTTTTCAAATAGCTATCATCATATTGACATGGTGTATGTTTCACGAAATTCTGTCGAAAAGCAAGCGCGAGACTCAGCCGAAAAAATAGGAATATCAAATTTCATTTCGTTTGATTATAACGAAGTTCACAATGAATTTCCCGATGCCGAAATAATTAAATTTGACAACTTTGAACAAAGTCTTGTTGCATATCAAACCGGAAAAATAGACACGCTTATCTTTTGCGAAACTTTGATTGAATATGTATTAACTGCAATTGGGAAAAGCGACAACTACGTTTATGGGTCGGGAATGCAATTTCCGCTTAAAATATTAGTTTCAAAAGACATTGAACAGGAGTATATGCCCGCTTTTGAAACTGCTCTTTACAATATTTCGGATGGAACTATAAACGATATCGAACTTTCCGAAATTGCAGAATTTAACCCAAAATATCTTTTCAGAACGTTTTTAGATGAGTTTTGGTATGTGATTTTGGTTCCTATGTTGATTATAATGGGTGTAGTCGGATACTATTACATCAGAAAAGAAAACCAAATAATTTTGCTCAATGAAGAGGTTTTCAAAGACCAGCTCACCGAAATATTCAACCGAAAAAAACTAGATGAAATTTCAGAACAATTAAATAGTAGCACAGATAAATATGCGGTGTTATATCTTGATCTTGATAAATTTAAAGAGATTAACGATATCCATGGACATGAAGTTGGCGATAAGCTTTTGGTTTATTTCACAAAACGTATTAAACAGATAGTGCGCGAAGACGACATGTTCATTCGCATAGGTGGAGACGAGTTTATTATTATAGTTAAAGATACTGTGGACACAAACGAAATAATTAACTTGGTTTCTCGGCTTGAATGGTCGGTGTTGCCTAAATTTAAGATTGACGACATAACGGTTGAGATCGAAACGAGCATAGGATATGCAATATATCCAAACGATGGCGACACGTTTGACAAGGTGTTGCTTGCGGCGGACGAAATGATGTATCAAGACAAAAAGAGTAGGCAAGAAGTTAGAAATGAATATGCAAATAATGTTAAATCTAATTTTGATTTAGATCCCGAACATAAATAAAAAAAATAAAACAATTAAAGGTAAGGAGCAAACAATGGGTAAATATAGCGTTTCTCTCGAGAAATTTATTAGCGATCTTCATTTGACACCGATGTATCTTCCGGATAACGCAAGCAAAATGTCGATAACGACATCAGACGTTAACAGGACGGGACTTTTGCTTAGCGGATACAAAGAACATCTTGAGCCGGAAAGGGTTCAAGTTTGCGGAATGACCGAGATATCATATCTTAACCATCGCGACAAACAAGCAAGAATGAAAGGAATAGACCTTTTAATCCGTGAGTGTCACCCGCCTGCGGTTGTTGTGACAAGGGGCAACACTGTGCCCGAAGAGATGTTGGAACTTGCGAAGGAATGCGAAGTTCCAATCTTGACAACAAGCGAGTCGACCTCGAGATTTTTGTCCGACGCGATATCTTTTTTGAACGTCGAACTAGCTCCGAGGATTACGCGCCATGGTGTTTTAGTAGAAGTATACGGAGAGGGTATACTAATTAATGGGGAAAGCGGAATTGGAAAAAGCGAAACTGCAATAGAACTTGTTAAAAGGGGACACCGTCTTGTGGCGGACGATGCGGTTGAACTTCGCAAAGTTTCAAACCGAACGATTGTGGGACAAGCTCCCGAAAATATAAGGCATTTTGTCGAACTTCGCGGCATAGGTATTATAAACGTTAGAAGGATATTCGGAATGGGTTCGGTTAAAGTTTCCGAACGCGTTGATTTAATAATTAATCTTGAACATTGGGTTGTTGGTAAGAACTACAACAGAGTTGGACTTGACGACGAAAGCACCGAGATACTCGATGTTGATATACCGACAATAACGATACCGGTTCAGCCGGGAAGAAACCTTGCAATTTTGTTAGAGGTTGCCGCCATGAACAACCGCCAGAAAAAGATGGGATATAACAGTGCTAACGAACTTATGAAACTTTTAGGTCTCGAGACGGACAACAGTTTGTTTGGGGTATAGCAAATAATTAAAGCAATAACACAAAGTAATCTTTGCCACCTTAAAATCGGTGTGGCAAAATCTTAGACAACCGAAATTAAGGATGGTCTTTTAAAATGTGCGAAAAAGATTTTCAGGGTATACAAGCTAGATATCTTGCAAACGAATCCCTTAAAACATACACAGGATTTGGTACCGGAGGAAAAGCGAAAGGTATTATCCTGCCGGAAAACAAACAGGCTTTTATACAAGCGATTAAACTTTTGAGGGAACAAAACCAAAAGTTTAAAGTTTTGGGTAACGGTTCAAATATGTTGGCGCTTGACGAGGGTTATGAAGGCCATGTGGTTATAACAAAAGGTGGGCTTGAACAAATTAAGTTTAGCGAACAAAGCGTTACATGTGAAGCGGGAATGCCACTCAACAGGTTTTGTGCTTTGGCTATGGAACAAAGCCTTTCGGGGATTGAGTTTGCGTTTGGAATACCCGGAACGGTAGGCGGCGCAGTGTATATGAACGCCGGAGCTTATGGCGGCGAGGTGTGTGACGTCATAGTGTCTGCCGAGGTTTTGACAGGCGACAACGAGATAAAGCATATGACAAAAGACGAGTTGAAGCTTTCGTATCGTCACAGCGTTTTTCATGAGTGCCCCGAATTAATCATATTGTCTGCGACGTTTTTGCTTGAAAAAGCCGACAAAAAAGATATCAAAGCAAAGATGGACGATCTTATGGGACGTCGTGTGCAAAAACAACCGCTTGAATACAAAAGTTGTGGGAGCACATTTAAGCGCCCTGACGGAGCGTATGCATCAAAGCTTATAGAGGATTGCGGGCTTAAAGGACGCAGAGTTGGCAACGCCGAAGTGAGCACAAAACATAGTGGTTTTATAATTAACAAAGGGGACACAACGACAAGCGATATTTTAGAGCTTATTGAAATTGTCAAACAAGAAGTTTTTAAAAAGACAGATTTTTCACTTGAGTGTGAGGTTGAAATTTTGCGATAGTGGTTGTTTGATTATTTTTGTACAAACATAGTTTGTACAATTTATTGAATTAACTTAAAATAATTTAAAAAAGAAAAGGACGGTAATTATGGATTTTTTAATTATCACAGGTCTTTCGGGAGCAGGAAAGTCACAGGTTGCGGACGTACTTGAGGATATCGGTTATTTCTGCATTGATAACATGCCCCCCGAGCTTATACCGAAATTTTCTCAGATAATGATACAATCCGAGATATCGAACAAGATAGCGGTTGTAACCGATGTTCGGACGGGCGAGCTTTTTAAAGGCTTGTTTGACAGCATTGTTTCGCTTAAAGATCTCGGGATTAATTGTAAGATCCTGTTTCTTGATTCGTCCGACCAAATACTTATGAGAAGATACAGCGAATCGAGAAGAAAACATCCGCTGGTAACCGAGATAAACACTTCGACACGTGACGCGATTAAAGACGAAAGGGCTCTTTTAGCCCCCGTTAAAAACATGGCGGATTTCTACATCGACACCTCGGTTCTTTCGTTGGCACAGTTAAAAGCGAGAATTTCCGCTATGTTCCTTGAAAACGACACACAATCGCTTATTATAACCTGTTTGTCGTTTGGGTTTAAGCATGACGGAATACCTTCCGAAAGCGACCTTGTGCTTGATGTTAGATGTTTGGACAACCCGTATTATTATCCCGAACTTCGCGACCTTACCGGCATTGACAAAGAGGTTTATGAGTTTGTTTGGAGCTTTGAGGAATCTAACGAGTTGTTTAATAAATATTCAATGCTAATAGATTATTTGATACCTCTTTATATTAAAGAAGGAAAAAGCCAGCTTGTAATCTCGATAGGGTGTACCGGTGGCCACCACCGTTCTGTAGCGTTTGCCGAGCGACTTACCGAACACATTAAAAAAACCGAGCTTAAATGTAAAACAATACATCGAGATATTTTAAAGTAAAGGTAGACTATGTCGTTTAGTACACAATGTAAAAGCGAGGTTTTGTTTGTCGAGCGAGAGTCGTGTTGCGTCTCGTCGCTCTTGTATGGCATACTTTCTTTTGCAAAGAGTTTTTCAAAAAACAATATAACAATGTGGCTTTCAAACACCGAGATATCGGACAATGTTTTAAGTTGTTTTTTAATGACCGGATCGTCAGACGCAGATTTTACAACAGAAATTAAAAATTCTGCCACCATTTTAAAGACCGCCTCGAAACAAACAAACCAAAGGATTTTACTAGACTATGGTTATACGGGCGATGAGCCAAACTATAGACTTAACCAAGATAATTTCTTTTGTGAACAATGTTTTGGTGCGTTTGCGGCGGGCGCGTTTGTTTCGTGTGGAACGATTGTAGACCCCGAATGTGGTTATCATCTCGAGTTTTCGACACACAAAAAACGGTTGTTTGAAGACTTAATGTCTCTTTTTGAACAAAAAGAATTTTCTCCAAAATCGACCGACCGCGGATATTCTAAGGTAATGTATTTTAAAGATAGCACACACATTGAAGAAGTACTAAGCTTTATGGGCGCAAACGATGCGATGTTTGAGCTTGTTAACCACAAGATAGTAAAAGATATAAGAAATTCGGTTAATCGAAGGATTAATTGTGAAAGCGCAAACATCGATAAACTTGTTAAGGCGTCGTCGAAAGATGTCGAACTTTTCAGCGGAATTGAGGACTATACAAACCTGCTTTCAAACGAACTTTTAGAGGTCGTTAATTTAAGGTTGAAAAACCCCGAAATCTCCCTTGTTGAACTTGGAAAACTGTGTGAGCCTAAACTTTCAAAATCGGGGATTAACCATCGTTTGGCAAAAGCAAGAACGTTGGTTAAAGAGTTAAAGGAGAAAAAACTTGTCTGAAAAAACAAAACCTGAATTTGTTCATCTACATCTACACACCGAATATAGTCTTTTGGACGGAGCGTGCAGAATTGACCGACTTATGCAACACCTTAAAAATATCGGTCAGACAGCTGTTGCTATAACCGACCACGGTTCTATGTACGGCGTTGTGGATTTTTTTAAGGCTGCAAAAAAACATGGAGTTAAGCCGATTATCGGTTGTGAGGTGTATGTTGCGCCACGGACGCGCTTTGACAAGGTTCACAAGTTGGACAGCAGCCCATATCACCTTGTGCTTTTATGTAAAAACGAAACCGGATACAAAAACCTTATAAAGCTTGTGAGCCTTTCAAACATCGAAGGATTTTACGGAAAACCAAGGGTAGACGCGGAACTTTTAACTATCTATAGCGAAGGGTTAGTTGCGCTTTCCGCTTGTCTAGCCGGAGAGATACCGCAAGCGCTTATGTCGGGAGACTATGAAAAAGCCACACAAAAGGCTTTTTGGTATCAAAAGACTTTTGGCAAAGGCAATTTTTTTATAGAGATACAAGACCATGGGATTGAAGAGCAAAGAGATATCTTGCCGGGGCTTATCAGACTTTCAAAAGAAACAGAAATTCCCCTCGTCGCAACCAATGACTGTCATTATATCGAAAAGTCAGACGCAAATATGCAAAAGACGCTTGTGTATATTCAAACTAACAAAACGGTTGAAGACAAAGATGTTTTAGAATTTAAAACGGAAGAATTTTACGTCAAGTCACAACAGGAGATGTTGGAGCTTTTTCCACAGGTTCCCGAAGCTATTTATAACACGGCGGCGATAGCCGAGATGTGCGACTATCAATTCGAGTTTGGCAACACAAAACTTCCGGTTTTCACAACCCCCGACGGAACACAAAACGAAGATTTTTTTATAAAACTATGTTATGACGGGCTTAAAAAGAGATATGGCGACAACGTAAAACAAGAGGTTAAAAATCGATTAGAGTTTGAAATAGACATAATTCAAAAGATGGGTTTTACCGACTATTTTTTGATTGTTTATGATTTTATAGACTACGCAAAACGAAACGATATCCCGGTAGGACCCGGAAGGGGTTCGGGCGCCGGAAGTCTTGCGGCTTATTGCATGGGAATAACCGGAATCGACCCGATAGAATACAATCTGCTTTTCGAGAGGTTTTTAAACCCCGAAAGGATAAGTATGCCCGACTTTGATATAGATTTTTGTTACGAAAAACGAAGCCGAGTAATTGATTATGTTGTGGCGAAATACGGATTTGACCACGTTGCCCAGATTATAACGTTTGGAACTATGGCGGCAAGGGCGGCGATACGCGACGTAGGGCGCGCGCTTGCGATGCCATATGCGGACGTTGACAGGGTTGCAAAGCTTATTCCGCAAGAAATAAAGATGACTATCGAAAGGGCGCTTTCGGTCTCCAACGATCTGCGCGGACTTTATGAAAGCGACGCCAACGTTAAACGGCTTGTAGATCTTTCGATGAAACTCGAGGGGATGCCGCGCCACGCTTCAACCCACGCCGCAGGGGTGGTTATAACTAGGGACGAGGCGAGCGATTACGTTCCTTTGCAAAAGAACGACGAACAAGTTGTGACCCAGTTTCCGATGACGACGCTTGAAGAACTAGGCCTTTTGAAGATGGATTTTTTGGGGCTTCGCACGTTAACTGTATTAAAGGACGCCGAAACCGAGATTAAAAAGAGACATCCCGATTTCAGTATAGACAATATACCTGTTGACGACAAACAAACATATGAAATGCTCTCAAGCGGAAACACCCTTGGCGTTTTCCAGTTTGAAAGCGAGGGTATGAAAAACGTTTTGTCGAGACTTAAACCGGTAGATATCGAGGATTTAATAGCGGTTATTTCGCTATATCGCCCGGGGCCTATGGACTCAATTCCAACATATATCCAAAACAGACACAACCCAAAAAAGATAACGTATAAACACGAAAGCTTAAAAACCGTTTTGGACGTCACATATGGATGTATCGTATATCAAGAACAAGTTATGCAGATATTTAGAGAGCTTGCCGGTTTTAGTCTAGGACAAGCCGACCTTGTGCGACGCGCCATGTCGAAAAAGAAACATGACGTAATGGAGCAAGAAGGTAAGAGATTTATCTTTGGTAGCACCGAAAAAGGCAAAGAATGTGACGGCTGTATCAAAAGAGGAATTCCCGAGAATGTCGCCCGAGATATTTTGTCCGACATGGAAAGCTTTGCGTCGTATGCGTTCAACAAGTCCCATGCGGCGGCATATGCTTTAATAGCATACCAAACGGCATATCTTAAATGTCATTACACAACCGAATTTATGACAGCGCTTTTAACAAGCGTTCTTGACAACTCGGACAAGGTTATTGAATATATATCGGAATGTTACCGACTTTCTATAAAAGTTTTGCCCCCAACAATAAACAAGAGTTTTTCACAGTTTACCTATGAAAATGGAGCGATAAGGTTTGGGCTTTTGGCGGTTAAAAATGTTGGCAGACAGCTTATCGAAACGATATGCAAGCTTAGAAGTCAGGACGGAGAGTTTTTGTCGTTCCTTGACTTTTGCGAAAGAACATATCGAACCGAGATAAACAAAAGGGCGCTTGAGAACCTTATTCGTTGTGGTGCTTTTGACGAGTTTAAACCGACAAGGCGAAGCATGGTTGTCGGAATGGAAAATCTTTTGAAAGCGATAGACAACGACAGAAGTCGCAATATAAGCGGACAGATAGACTTTTTTTCGCTTGAGGAAACGGAAAAAACAAACGAAGACACGATTGCGCATCTTGACGAATACAGCAAACAAGATCTTTTAAGCATGGAAAAAGAAACGACAGGTTTATATCTTTCGGGACATCCGTTAAACGATTATATCGAGCTTACAAAAAACGTGTCAAACTGTGATATACGCAAGCTTTTGAACGACGAAACCAACAGCTTTGATGAAAAAACGGTTACTATGGTTTGTGCCGTTTCATCGGTAAGGTTGAAGCTTACAAAGTCGGGAACAACTATGGCGTTTATCTATCTTGAAGACCTTTCGGGGACTATCGAAACGCTTGTGTTCCCCAAAATTTTTGACCAATACAGAAAACAGCTTTCACTAAACAACGTAGTAGTTGTTGTTGGGCGAGTTAATTCAAGAGAAGACGAGGCAACAAAGTTGGTTGTTGACAAGGTTTTTTTGCCGGGCGAATTCAGAAGCGGAAACAACAGTAAGCAAAATTTTAAAGCAATCGACAAAAAGAGCGTGACAAATAGCAAGGTTTATATTAAATTAAAGTCGGAATCCGATCCGCGTTACAAAAAAATCAAAACTGCACTTGAAAACTTCAAAGGATATACCGAGATTCGTTTCTACTTTGAAGACACAAAAGTTCAAGTTAAAGCGCCGACAACGTTGTATGTCAATGTGTCGGACAACTTTTTGAGAACTGCGGAGCATATCGTCGGCAAAGATAATGTTAAAGTTGTTGAAGCGACGGGGAAAAAGGACTAATCGGGTTACTAACATTTAGTAGGATGTGTTGCGTTACGGTTACAACTGCAAAAACTATCGGAATATTAACGTCGGGCTCGGATAGTCCCGGGAAAAATGCTGTCCTTTACAACCTTGTCAGAACCGCCATTTTCAAGGGTATAAAGGTTCATGCTGTCGTTGGTGGGTTTAAGGGACTTATAGACAATCGTTTTTTCAACATAACGATAAACGATGTCCGTGGGATATCTAAAAAAGGTGGCTCGATAATAACGACGCTTAGCTTTGACGACATTAAAACAGCCGAAGGTCTTGAAAAATCACGTCTTAACTGTGAAAAAAACGGAATTGATGCGTTGGTTGCTATTGGAGGAGACAGGACGCTTTTGGCGCTTAGAGAGCTTTCTGACACAGGTGTTCCGTCGTTTTTTATACCGGCTTCGATACACAATGATGTCGTGTGTTCTGATTATTCAATTGGTTTTGAGTCGGCATTAAGTCAAGCTGTTGAAACTATCGACCGCCTTAAAGACGGCGAACAAGAAACACCAAAGTGTGATGTTGTTGAGGTTATCGGAAGCGAACATAGTTCGTTGGTTTTAAGCATGGCGGCGGCTAGCGAGGCGGTTGCGGTTTTAATTCCAGAGATCGAATATGACCTTGAACGAGACGTTGTTCAACGTATACTGTATTTTAGGAGGATGGGAAAAACACAGTTCACCGTTGTTGTCTCGGGACGCGCCGGAAACGCCGCAAAGATAACCGAATTTGTCGAAACAAAAACCGGAATTGAAACGTTTCCCACAGTTCTAGGGCGAACCGTTTTTGGTGGAAACGCTTGCTCGTACGACAGGATTATGGCGAATAAATTCGCGGCAAAAACGATTGAACTTATCGAGGGCGGCGAGGTCTCTAATCGCGCAATCGGGCTTAAACATGGACAGATTGTCGATTTTTCGCTTGGCGAAACAAAATATATGACAAAAATTATAGACAGAAAACTTTATTTAAATACAGTAAGCATGTTGTGCTAGTATTTTGTGTCATCCAAAAGTTTACATGAATAGTTTTTCATTTGCCCTCTCAGTCAATCCGAGATTGACAGCTCTCCCAAAGGGAGAGCTCAGGGCGTCAAAAAAGGTACACCCTCAAAAATGTTGCACAAAACCGCAATAGAGTT
>CAYJJR010000017.1:0-34688 GCA_964370565.1 uncultured Oscillospiraceae bacterium
ATAGGTAGGTGCCGGTCTTATATATTTATATTAAATTTTTAATAGCAAAGCTATTAAAAATTTAACTTGGGAAAAAGCGAAGCTTTTTCTTTTTAACTAACTTGTACAACAGGTTAGTTTTGAGTGCAAATAATCCTCAATAGCTCAGTCGGTAGAGCATGCGGCTGTTAACCGCAGGGTCGTTGGTTCAAGTCCAACTTGGGGAGCCAGAGAAAGCCCCTCGTAACATTTCGTTACGAGGGGCTTAAAGTTGTTTGTTATTGCTCGATAGAATTACTTTCAAGTTTAATTAGTTTAGTCTCGGTAGCATGACTTTTGAAAGCCGTAACTATAGTTCCTATACTTCCGCCAATTGCAAAGATCCCTACCATAATCAGATTATAATTATACGAGGCTGGGTCGGCAACTTCGGGAACTGCCATATATGCTGTAAGAATATCAACATTAAACTCTCTCATTACCAATATAGCCCAATCAAGCCTGTTTCCGAATAACGTCATTATAACCATAATAGCAATCGAAATTATAATACCTGTTTTCGATAGCTTACCGGCGAGCTTCACATAACCTTTTAGGGTACAAAAGGCAAGCAATGCTCCCGAAATAGCCGCAACATAACCTAATTGACTAATTATAACAATGGCAGCGACGCCTATTAAAGAGCCCAGTAAAGCGCCAACTACTCCAAAACCAATCTTTTCTTTTTTTGCTTTGTCAAGTTCGTTTTGTTCAGCTAGTTTTTCTGAGAATAGCGGAGCGCAATTATCACAGACTTGCAACACTAAACCGCTTATAGCATATGCTGTTGTGTTTCTTTCTGCACTGCAAAGAAAGCAGCTACTGATAAGATTTTTTGCTTTTAAGTAGGGTATTAGCGAGTTAATTGCAATTTGCAAATTTTCAAAAAGAGCGCCTACCAAATATGATTTGCTTAATTGGAACGCTACAGCGCCATTTTTTACAATAGTTGCTCTGTCAATTTTTTGTGTGCCATTTTTTAGATCTTTAAATGTTTCTTCGGTAACAATACCTTCCGGCCCTTCTAAATTCATATAAACAATCAGATTTCCTGTTTGAAAGTTTATACAGATGGTTAAATCGTATCCGCCAATATTTCCAAATGCTAGGCCATGATTGTTGTCAAACTCTAGATTATTAGCGGTTGCAAATTCTTTTAGCTTTGATATGTTGATGTTTTTCTTCATGTCGCTTCCCTCTTTTTATTATTGTAATAATATGTCGAATTAATGCTTCGCCATATATTGTACCATTGATTTTACTTAAATGCAAACAATTTAGACTATTAAATTAATAAAAAAGCTTTGCTTAGAAATTTTATCTAAGCAAAGCTTTAAATGCGCATATTGTTATGATATTTCTGTGGGAGTGTGATTTATAATTTTAGAGAAATACCTACTCATATTATAAAGACAGATAATTTATCTTGAAATAGTATAGCGGCAAATTAATCAATTCGTCGCGAGATGTAAATCCCCGATATCATCTATATGTTCCTCTGTTTCAAGTTGTTCCGTTTGGTCTGTTTCGGGTTCCGGTTTAACAGGCTGGGTTGGCGGTTTTGCGCCTTGATTGGTCTGTTCTTGTTGTTCTTGTTGCTCCTCTTCTTCTTGCGCCGGGTCTTCCTCCAACATCTGTTCAAGCTCCTCAGGCTTCGCTATGTCGCTTTCGGTTGTTTCGACAGTGTCCGGCATAAACAGGGTAGCTATATAAACAATTGTAAAAAATGTTATGGCACAAGCTGTTATTTTAAGTATTGGATTTTTGCTATTGTATAACGGTAATTTTTCCTGAAGCCCGAAAAGGTTTGACATGATAAGATACGGTAAAGTAAATGCAACAAGCATTATTATATCGCCAATTGGGCTTTCGCTTTCGGAAAATTCCAAAATAGTTCCGAAATACATAATAAAAAGGAAGAAAAAATAAATGCAAGCGACAGCCGCCTTATACCATTTTCCACTTCTAAAGCCAAACGGCCGCCATGAAGATTTTTTGTTCTTTTTTATTGACTTTGCGACATATTCGTTGTTTTGATTTTGAACCAATACAATATCGTTGTTGTCGTTTATGTTAACTTTAGCTCCACAATATTTGCAAAACAAACTGTTGTTTGCGATTTCTGCTCCGCAATTACTACAATACATTGTTTAATCTCCCTTTATTTTTTACTATCCTTAACTTTGCTTACAATATCTGAATTGACTCCGCTAAAGTTAATGTCAAGTTGTGGGAATGGGATTTCAATGTTGTTTTTGTCAAAAGCAATTCTAACTTGTTCGTAGATATCATACTTAACCTCGAAATACACATCTGTGTTGCAAAAGGCGCGTAGGTAAAAATCCATTGAACTATCACCAAGGTTTAAAAGCCTTGCTTCTGGAATGGGGTCTTGTAAAACTTTCGGATGGTTGTTTACAACGTCGAGCATAATCTTTTTAATCTGTTCAATATCGCTGTCGTACGCGACGCCAAACGTTAGGTTAACCCTTCTTGTCGGTAGTTTGCTAAAGTTTATCATAACTCCGTTGCTAAGGTCGCCGTTTGGGTGGGTTACAACTTGGTTGTTGGGGGTTACTAGCGTTGTGTAAAAAACATTGATGTCCGAAACGGTGCCCTCATAGTCTGTGATTTTTATATAATCTCCGACATTGAATGGCCTAAAGATCATGATGAAAAATCCGCCCGCAACGTTTGCAAGGCCGCCTTGAAGCGCAAGACCAATGGCAAGCCCCGCGGAACCTATGACCGCGACTATCGACGCTTCGGGAACGCCTATTTGAACGGCGGCAATAAACAAAACAAGCGCTTTTAAAATGATGTTCAAAAGATTTAAAATAAAGTTTTGAACACTTTTATCAAGCCTTAAAACTATCTTTGAAACCTTTAATATGTTAGTCAAACGTTTGATTAAAAACAGCCCGACTATGAGAATTAATATTGCTATTCCAAAATCAAAAACGGTGTCAACAAAAGCGGTTGACGCCGAATCTTTAAGGCCATTTAAGAAATTCTCCATAAACTATCTCTCCATGAAACTAGGTTAATGCAATTTTTCTCGAAATTTCGTTTGCTTCAAAAAGAAGCTTTTCGATGTCTATAGTGGTGTAATTTCCGTCTTGATACAATATCTTTCCGTTAACCATAGTCAAACAAACGTCGCTTCCCCTTGCGCTGTAAACCAAGGAAGACACAACATCATAACTAGGCGTTAACGATGGTTTGTTGAAATCAACCAACACTATATCGGCAGATAAGCCTTGTTTAATCGCCCCTGTTTCGTTTTGTCTAAACACGGCTTTTGCGCCGTTGCTTGTCGCACAGCTAAACGCGGTTTTTGCCGGAAAAACTGTCGGGTCGTGGGCTAGTTCTTTTTGAAGTATTGTGCCAGTTTTCATTTCGGCAAAGATATCAAGGCTGTTGTTAGACCCTGCGCCGTCTGTTCCAAAAGCTACGTTTATGCCGCGGTTTAAGAGTCGCTCGGCGTTTAGTATCCCGTCGGTTAGCTTCAAGTTAGACATAGGATTGAATGCGACTGAAACTTCGTGTTTTGCTAAGATATCTATGTCGTTTTCCGAAAGGTGTATGCAATGTGCCGCAAGCGTTGGGATTTCAAAAACACCATGTTGCTCAAACACCTCTGCCGGCGTTTTTCCGCGACGCGCAATACAATCGTTGTGGTTTTTCGCCGTTTCTGAAAGATGCATTTGCATGTTAAGCGAATGTTTTTGCGCAAACTCAATCGCGGCTTTCCAAACCTTTGGATGGGTCGTGTATTCGTCGTGTATTCCGGCGTCGAGAACGACAAGGCCGCCGCTCTTTTCGCGGTGGAACTGTTCTAGAACCTCGATAGAGTCTATATAGCTTCGGTCTTTTTCAAGCACAAAATTTTGTTCGTCAAAGTCTACAAGCTCGTTACAAAGGTTGACTTTTATTCCGACTTCGCAAGCGGATTTCGCTATCATCCCTAGATGAAAATAGATATCCGCGACACAGGTGACGCCGTTTGCTATCATTTCGGCAAAAGCAAGCGTAGAGCCGGCATAAACCATCTCTTTTGTGAACGTCGCTTCGGTTGGAAGTATCTTTTCAAAATACCACTTTTCAAGCGTCAAATCGTCCGCAAAACTTCTAAGAAGCGACATTGCGCTGTGGCAATGGGTGTTTATAAGCCCCGGGATTAAAACTTTGTTTTTACAATCAATCTCGGTTTTGGCTTGTTGTTGTGGTTTTTTTTCTCCAACATATTCTATTATTCCACCCAAAACGCCAACATATCCGTTTTCTATTACTTTGCCATTGTCCTCGGTTACTATTGTCGCGCTACAAAAAAGATAATCAAACATAAAAATATCCATTCATTGTTTTTAAAGATATTAATCGAACAACGGAGAAATAGAACGGTCGGAATAGACGCGCGAAATTGTCTCCGCAAATATCGGGGCAACCGATAGAATTTTAAATTTATCTATCATTTTTTCTTGTGGAATGTCTATCGTGTCGGTAAACACAAGTTCTTCGATAGCGCTTTCCTGTATCGTTTTAATCGCGCTGCCCGAAAGCACGGCATGTGTTGCGGTTGCCGTGACGCTTTTTGCGCCGTGTTCCTTGATAGCGTTTGCGGCGTTGCACAGCGTTCCGGCGGTGTCCACAAGGTCGTCGTATATCAAAACGTCTTTACCCTCGACGTTTCCTATAATATTCATAATCTCGCTGACGTTGGGAGCCGGGCGACGTTTGTCGATTATCGCAAGAGGGGCGTTAAGACGCTTTGCAAAGTTACGCGCACGGTTTATCGAACCGATGTCGGGCGACATAACAACGAGGTTTTCTTTGTTCTCGAATTTGTTCACAAAATACGGACATAACGCCGGAAGACCCAAAAGATGATCAACGGGAATGTTGAAAAAACCTTGTATTTGTGGGGCATGGAAATCCATCGAAAGAATACGGTCTGCGCCCGCAACCGTTATGAGGTCGGCGACAACCTTTGCCGAGATAGGGTCACGGCTTTTGGCTTTTCTGTCTTGGCGACCGTAACCGTAATACGGAACAACGGCGGTTATTCTTCCGGCAGAAGCGCGTTTAAACGCGTCGATCATCAAAAGCAGTTCCATGATGTTTCGGTTGACCGGCATTCCGGTGGATTGGACGACAAAAACGTCGCTTCCCCTTACCGACTCATGGATATTAACCGAAATTTCCCCGTCGCTAAACATCGTTACGTCGCTTTTTCCGAGAGGAAGCCCGAGATACTCCGTCATACTTTTGGCTAGTTTTTGGTTGCTGTTACCGGAGAAAATTTTAATATCTCTTCCATGGAGGTTCATCGTTTTTAGTTCCTTTCTTGATTTGAAAATCCTCTATTTTTTCTTTTTCTTTTCGATGTATTTTTCAAGCTTTCTTGAAGCCCAATCTTCTTTGATAACCATCTTGCCGCGGTCAATTGCAAGCGAACCGTCCGGAACTTCGCCGCTAACGGTAACGCCGGCCGCCGTGTACGCCGCTTCGCCGATTATCGACGGGGCGATAATGTTTGTGTTACAACCGACAAAGGCAAAGTCTTTAACGGTCGAGCGATGTTTGTTTTCACCGTCATAGTTAACCGTAACGACACCACAACCAAAGTTACAATGTCTACCGACATCGGTGTCGCCGATATACGTTAGGTGGGCTACCGACGTGCCTTTTCCGATAGTCGAGTTTTTAATCTCGACAAAGTCGCCTATCTTGACATCGTCTTCGACAACGGTTCCGGGTCTTAGTTGGACAAACGGCCCAATAGAAACGCCCGCGCCAACCTTCGCTTGGTTGCTTTGGCTTGCGTTAAACGTTGAACCTTCGCCGATATCGGTGTTGTTGACGACCGAATTAGGCCCTATAACCGCGCCTTTACCTATGCAACATCTGCCGTATATCGCCGTGTTTGGAAGGATTGTAGCGCCCGCGCCGATTTCAACATCGGGGCCTATGATAATTCCGTCTTTTTTGACAAAGTGAACGCCGTTCATAAGATGTTTCATGATAGCGCGTTCAGACGCCATGTCGTTAAGGTTTAAAAGATCTACGGGGTTGTTTGCGCCTAAAGTTACATCAGAGGTATCCGAAAGATAACAACCGGCATTTTTTCCGCCCGAGATTAGAATTTTAACCGCATCGGTTAGGTAGTATTCGCCTTTTTTGTTGTCGTTTTTTATAAGCGAAAGCGCCGAAAGCAGTTCGCTTGTTTTAAACCAACAACAACCCGAGTTAATCTCTTTTATCGTCGCGGTAACGTCGTCACAATCGAGGTCCTCAACGATAGAGGAAAGTTTTCCGCCTGTGCGAACTATACGCCCGTAACCTTTCGGGTTATCTATGCTTGCGGTTATAACGGTAACCGCGTTGTCGTCTTTTTTGTGAAGTTCAAAACTTTTTGTTATAGTTTCTTTATCAATAAAAGGAGCGTCTCCGTACAGAATAAGTGTGTCTCCGTCGCTTAAAGAATTTAAAAAATCTTTGGCGCAAAGCACAGCGTGACCTGTTCCGAGCCGCTCGTTTTGATAACAGATATTAAATTTTTCGTTTGAAACCGCTTTTTCAACGTCTTTGTTGCTAACCACGATACAGATCTCTTGAATTCCGGCGGATTTTGCGGCATCGGTAACCCAAAGTAGCATAGGTTTATGGGTAACTTCGCAAAGAACTTTGGAGTTTTTAGAAAACATCCTTTTTCCTTCACCCGCCGCGAGAATAACACAGTTTAGTTTATTGCTCTCCATAATAATAAATTCCTTCAAAAAACTTTATTGATTTTATCGACAGCGTTAAACCTTGTGTTTAACATCGTCTTAAAATAATACTATAATTATATTAACATTATACTACATAAAATTTAATTAAAAAAGTTTTTTCAAAAGAATTTTTTAATTTATACGTTTGCACTAATTTATATCTGTTTTATCTATGTTTTTTTACATTTGATAATCCGTGTCCCAATCGACGCCCTCAACAAGACTTAAAAGAGCCAGAAAATCAAACAGTTTTGTAAGTCGCTTTAACATAAACCATACCTCTCGTTTCTTTTAGCTTAGTATACTAGATAATGTGTACGATTAATCGGACATTGAAACAAATGGCTGTTGATTATTTTTGCAAAAAAGAATATTATAACGTTAGGATATATGACAAAAAAATGTTTTGTAACACGGCGCTTGGTGGGGTATAATATATGGCAGGAACGGAAAACCAAAAACTTAAGTTGCTTTGGATATACGATTATTTAAATAATCATACCGATGCAGAAAACGGCGTTAGCGTAAACAACATAATAGAATTTTTAAACTCAAAGGGAATTGTTGCGGAAAGAAAATCGGTCTATTCCGACATTGCGATTTTGAAAGACTTTGGGTTGCACATCGAAACAAAAATCGGCAGCGGAACAAAATATATGTTGGTTTCAAGAACGTTTGAAATTGCGGAACTTAAGCTGCTTGCGGACGCCGTTTGTTCTTCTAAGTTTATAACCAAACGTAAAAGCTTTTCGCTTATCCAAAAACTTGAAACGTTAACGAGCAAGAACTACGCAAAAACGCTTTCGCGCAAGTTGGTCGTCGAAGGACAAGTAAAGTCGATGAACGAAAGTATTCTTTACAACGTCGACGCTATCTATTCCGCCATTTTAGACAATAAAAAGTTGCTGTTTTATTATTTTGATTACGACGACACAAAAACCCGCGTTTTTCGACATCAAAAATCGGAATACTGTGTAAGCCCGCTTGCGCTTTTATATTCCGATTCAAACTACTATCTAGCTTGTTATTCCGAAAAACACGAAAGAATAGTAAACTATCGGGTCGACCGTATGACGTCGGTTAAACCGTCTGAACAAACTATCGAGAGCAATCGATTGATAAGAAATTTCAACCCGTCGAGTTATCAAAACGCAAAGTTTTCGATGTTTGGCGGCGAAATAACAACGGTTACGCTAGAGTTTGACAAGTCGCTTTCAAACGTAGCTGTTGACCGATTTGGGACAGATTTAATCTTTAGGAAAACCGAAAAAGGAACTTTTTTAATAGATGTTGCGGTCGAGGTGTCGCCGGCGTTTTTTTCTTGGCTGTTCATGTTTACAAACAAAGTTGCGATAGTTTCACCCGACGCGGTAATAAAGCGATATAAACAACATCTCGCGGACACAATTTTAAAATATAACTAATATGGAGACAGTTTAAAAATGGTATTTGATATATCGACCGATAAACAAAAATTTGACGAGTTTGTAAAAAACCACCCAACAAAATCACATTTTATGCAAAGCGTCGGTTGGGGGGAACTTTGCGAGCAATCACGAGGACAAACGGCGTATTATACCTCGCTTAAAGATGATAAAGGCGAGATAAAAGCGGCGGCGCTTTTGCTTTTGCATAAACCGTCGTTTTTTCCGGCATACTTTTATTGCCCGTGTGGGTTTGTCATTGATTTTAACGACAAGCAATTACTCGAAGAATTTACAAAAAAACTTTTTGCGTTTGCTAAAAGTAAACGCGTCATGTCGGTTACGATTGACCCCGATATCGAAAGATGGGAGATAGGAAAAGACGGCAAACCGACCGATGAGAACGCTAAACAAAACCCCGTCCACGATGAGCTTTTGTCGCTGGGGTTTGTTCATGGCGGACACAACCTGGGCTTTGAAAAAAAACTTCCGCGCTATAGTTTCAGAATTGACCTTGAACGCGACGAAACATTGATTAAAAAATCAGTCGTCGGAAACGTTATGAAAAACAACCGTAAAGGAGAAACCTATCCGTCTGAAATTTCGATAGGAACAAGCGAGAACATTGACGATTTTTACCGTCTTATTAAGATAACGGGGGAGCGCGACAATTTTTTCAGCTATTCAAAACAGTACTACCAAGATTTTTATGACGTGTTAAACCAAAACGGAATGGCGGAGATTTTTGTTGGGACGGTTTACCCGAAGCAGATAAAAAACTCGCTTGTACAAAAGCTTAAAGAGAACGAAAAACGCCTAGAAACGGTCGTTAAACAACAGTATATCGACGAGGCAAACGCTACTAAAGCACGGCTTGAGCGAGAGCTTTTAAGCTATGAGACCAAAGCGGAGCAATATCCCGAAAGCTATGTTGCCGCCGCACACATCGTAGTAAACTATGGCGAACATTCGTGGGCGGTTCATGCCGCAAGCGACAACGCTTTTTTCGAGACGTTTATAAACCAAAGGGTATACCTTGACAAGATTATGCAAAGCAAAAAAAGGGGAAGCGTGTGGCTCGACCAATTCGGGACGGTTGGCGACCCGCAAAACCATAAGCTTAAAATGCTCCATGAATTTAAAAGACAGTTTGGCGGACGATATGTCGAGTTTCTCGGTGAATACGATCTGCCCATCAACAAGTCGGCATATTATTCGTATAAAAAAATCTTTCCGACATATAGATATCTAAGGTTTACTGCAAAAGAAATTTTGCAAAAAATTAGGGGATAGATTATTATGTTTGACAAAACCTGTCGAAACATGTATAATTTATAACGAACAATTGAACAAAATATTAATTTTTAGGAGAATTATCATGAGCTTTATTCAACCCTTCATCAACATGTGGAAAAATTACGCAAACTTTTCGGCAAGAACAAACCGCAACGACTTCTGGATGACTATCCTTGTCAACTTCATAATAGGAACAGTTTTAAATATCATTGTATCGGCAATACCGGAATTGAGTATAGTTGTTGGTATTTATGGTTTGGCAATATTTATTCCCATTTTGGCTATGTATGTACGTAGACTAAGAGATATCGGAAAATCTTGGACATGGATATTTATCTCACTTATTCCGTTAGTAGGACCTATCTGGTTGATCGTACTTTTCTGCAAACCTTCTGTAGCAGAAGACGGAGTACCGACAGTTTAGTTTTTTAAAATTACATAATAAAAAAACGACGTCGAAAGACGCCGTTTTTTTTATATCTGTTTTTTTAGCCTACAAGTTCTTTTCCTTTTGCCAAAGCTTTGATGTTGATATCAACAAAAGCGGGTTTTACGTTTTCGCGTATGATTTGATCCCAATCAATGTTGTCAAGACCCATCATTTTAATCGTAGCACCAAGCAAGATTATATTCATAACCTTTGAGTTGCCAAGGGCAATAGCTTCGTCGGCGGCGTTAAACACCGTTGTCGAAGTTTTGGATTTAAGATCTTCGCAGATGCCGTCGGCATATTGAGCCGTTCCCGAAACTACCGGCATAGGTTTAATTCTGTAGTCGTTTACGACTACGTTGCCGCCCGGCTTAAGGTATTCGAGCCATCTTAACGCTTCCATTTGTTCAAACGAAACGAGAATATCTGCGCCGCCGAGTTCGATAACGGGGCTGTAGACGTTTTCACCATAACGGACTTGCGAAGATACCGAGCCGCCGCGTTGGCTCATTCCGTGGATCTCGCTCATCTTAACATCGTAACCTGCCTGCATGAGGCCGATTGTTAAAAGTTTACTTGCAAGTATCGTTCCTTGACCACCGACACCTACCAAAAGAATACTTTTAGTCATTTATAATAATTCCTTCCATATTTTAATTTTGTGCGTTTTGCCACACATTTTATTGAGGCAAAACTCGGGCGATACTTTGTGCACGAAAGGCACAAAATTCATAGTTTGAAAATTTAATTTTCAAACTTAACCCTCTTTAACTATCGCTTGTTTGGGGCAAAGCTGGGCGCAAACGTCACAACCGACGCATTGTACCGGGTCGATAACCGATTTTTTGATCTCGGTATCGATCGAGATAGCGGGGCAACCCGAACGCAAGCAGATTTTACAGCCTATGCATTTTTCTTGATCGACTTTGTCGTGTGTCGAGAAAGGTTTGTTGAATTCTTGTTTTTCCTCGTCGGTAATCTTTTTAAGTACGCAAGGCCAACGAGTTATGATAACTGAAGGTTCGTCTTTGATAGCAAGCGCCCAGTCAAGAGCTTCCTTAACCTCTTTGAGGTCGTTGGGGTTGATAACCTTGATGTTTTTTGCGCCAAGCGAACGACATACTTGTTCGACAGAGGTTGTTGTAGCTATCTCGCCTTTTGCGGTTAAACCGTTTCCGGGGTTGTTTTGGTGACCCGTCATTCCGGTTATTGCGTTGTCAACCACGACACAGATTGTGTTGGAATTATTATATATAACTTCGAGCAACGAGTTCATTCCTGTGTGGAAGAACGTCGAATCGCCAAGCACGCCCAGAACTCTTTTGTCGGTTACTCCGGCTTGTTTAAACGCTTTTTCAATGCCGTGGGCCGACGAGAAACCGGCGCCCATACATATATTAAGGTCAACCGCGTTGTACGGAGGAGCGAAAGCCAACGTATAACAACCGATATCGCCGCAAACAACAAGGTCTTTTCTTCTTCCAACTTCGTAGAAGAAACCTCTGTGGGGACATCCTGCGCAAAGCGTGGGCGGACGGGGAACTATTTTCTCGCGTGAGTATTCAATAACGTCGTTGGCTTTTCCAAAGATGGATTTTCTCAAAATATCGGGGGTCATTTCTCCGTAGTGCGGCAACGTGTTTTTGCCTTTAAGTTTTGATTTGAAGCCTTCCATTAAAACGGTTTCTTCGATATATGCGTCGTTTTCTTCTATGACATAAACTGTGTCAACACTTTCACAGAAAGCGGAAATTTTTTGTGTCGGAAGAGGCCAAGTGAAACCAAGTTTAAGATAGTTTACGTCGTTTCCGAAAACTTCTTTAGCGTAGTAGTAGCACATGCCGGAAGTTATAACGCCGATTTTTGAGCCGTTGTCCTCGACAAAGTTCAAGTCGCTTGTCTCGGAAAAAGCAAGCATATCTTCATAGCGTTTTTCAACTGTTACGCGAAGTTTTCTGGCGTTTCCGGGAACTGTTACGTATTTTGCAACTTGTTTTTCATACGGTTTATGGGGAACTTCGGTTCTGTCCTTACATTCTACAATACCTTTTGAATGACATACACGTGTGGTAACACGGAACAACATAGGCGTGTCGAATTTTTCGGAAAGCTCAAGCCCTACTCTAACCATGTCTTTACATTCTTGACTGCTTGCAGGTTCAAGCATAGGTATCTTTGCCATCTTGGCATACCATCTGTTGTCCTGTTCGTTTTGAGAGGAATGTTGTCCCGGCTCGTCCGCCGTTACTAAAATCATGCCTCCGTTAACGCCGGTATATGCGAACGTAAAGAGCGGGTCGGCGGCAACGTTAACACCTACGTGTTTCATAGATGCCATGCTGCGAACACCGCCGATAGATGCGCCGGCGGCGGCTTCAAGAGCAACCTTTTCGTTGGGTGCCCATTCTGCGTCGATCTCGTCGTAGGTTGCGAGGTTTTCCAAAATTTCGGTACTTGGGGTTCCGGGATACGCCGAAGCAAACTTTACGCCTGCTTCAAAAGCGCCGCGAGCGATTGCCTCGTTTCCTGTTAAAAGCTTTTTCATAGTTTTCCTTTCAACGTTTATTTTAAATAATGCTGTTTAGAGGGGATAGATACCATTGTTTACCGTGTAAAGACGGCAAACAATAAACTTCGGTGATAAGTTTTTTTGGTATCTATTATTTTGTGCGTAGTTTCAATATAACAAAAAAAAAGAAACTAGTCAACAAAATGTTGAAAAAATTTTTATATATTGACAAAAAGTTTTAATAATTGTTTTGTCTTAATTAAATAGATGTATAGTCTGTTTTATAAAGAACATGGTGATTATTGAATGATTGTATAGTTTGACGAATAATTATTCATGTGGTATAATTAACTAAAATAATCACATTTAAACACGCTTTCAATATTGAATTTTAAAGGGTTTTGAACATGGTAAATTGCAACATGTACTTGAAGAATAGTATGACTTTACTTTTTTGTTGCTTTGCAAATGTTTATTTAGAAAATATATATAAAAAGATTATCGCTATTCTCATTTTGTCATAGCGATATTTTTTATATTTAGTCATATATATTGTGTTTGGAAACTTAAATGACTTGTCAAATCTATATATGCAAAGGCATTACTGAAGGCTACATAGCTGTCAATATATATGAACAAAAAATCAAGTAATAGATATAAGGAGTAGATGTGACTTATCGTTACATAATTGCATAATGTTGTTTACTAGCCTAACATTTTTATTTTTATTTCTGCCCTCTACAATCTGTATATACTACTTAATATTAAGAAAAAATAGACTGTTGCAAAATTTGTTTCTAACAGCTATGAGTTTGTTTTTTTATGCATGGGGAGAGCCAAGATTTGTTGCTATTATGATCTGCTCAATAGTGCTTAATTGGTTATTTGCATTGATAATTTATTATAAACGTGATGTAAAATTATTATCAAAATTAACACTAATAATAACGGTTGTATTCAACATTGGATTGCTGTTTATTTACAAATATTTTGTTTTTACACTTGAAAGCTTAACACTGTTATTTAATATATCTTTTACCATACCTGTAATTGTATTGCCAATAGGAATATCTTTTTTTACATTTCAAGCAATGTCTTATGTAATTGATGTTTATAGGGAAAAAAGTGATGTGCAAAAAAATTTGATTAACGTAGCATTATATATATCTTTTTTTCCTCAACTTATTGCAGGACCAATAGTAAGATATAATACAATTGCCGAACAAATAGACAGCAGAAAAGAAACAATAGACTTGTTTTCATCTGGTTGCTTAAGATTTATGTCAGGTTTTTCAAAAAAAATTCTGCTTGCAAACTCAATGGGTTTTGTTGCTGATAGGATATTTGTTTTGAATGTTACTGAAATTGATACGTCTATGGCTTGGCTTGGCTTGTTAGCATATACATTTCAAATTTTCTTTGATTTTTCTGCGTATTCTGATATGGCAATTGGCCTTGGAAGAATGTTTGGATTTAATTTTTCTGAAAATTTTAATTACCCTTACATATCAAAAACTGTTACAGAATTTTGGAGAAGGTGGCATATATCATTGGGAACGTGGTTCAAAGACTACGTTTATATTCCCTTAGGTGGCAGTCGAGTTAAAAGCAAATATAGACTTGCGTTTAACCTTTTTATCGTGTGGATATTAACAGGGATTTGGCACGGTGCAAACTACACGTTTATTTTATGGGGACTAATGTATTATGTTTTATTAGCTGTTGAAAAAATTCTAGGATTAGATGATTTTTTGAAAAAAAGTAGCATAATATCAAGATTCTATACGTTGTTTTTTGTGATGATAGGCTGGATGATATTTAGGTCACCAGACATTGCTTTTGCGTTTGAATACTTAAAAAAAATGTTTTTTATTAGCGAGAATTTTTATTCAGATATAACCGGTGTTTATGTAATAGAATATCTAGTATACTTTTTTTTCGCGTTTCTATTATCAACACCTATTATGCCGGCATTATCAAAAAAATATAAAGATAGCAGGTTGTTTAATATATCAACTGGTTTATTAAATTTATTTCTATTTGCAATCTCTATTGTTTATCTAATTAATAGCACCTATAATCCCTTTATTTATTTTAATTTTTAAATATTTAACTTTTTGGAGGAATTATGCAAAATAAAATTGCATTTATTTTTAGTGCTATATTTCTTATAATTAATTTTTCCATAGGGTCCTTTATAGTGATTAACTCGTATTATCCGTTAGCTACAACAATACTATATGACACAATAGAATTAAAAGAAATGGAAACTATATGTAATGATGCATTGAGGCAAAATAATAATGTTGCTTTAAACATATATGGACTAATTCAACGAATTATAGGAAAAAATGAAGTAAAGGGATTTCAAGTGTTTAGGGATAATGAAAATAATTTGTATTTAGATCAAAACTACACAGGATATAGTGCCGAAGATATTAATAGACTATACCAACATTGTGAAAATGAAGATACTACCTTTTTATTTACACAAGTTCCATATAAAAATCCTCAACAAATAAGTGAATTAAATGGTTATACAACTTCTCAAATTGAAACGCAACAAGATGAACTTCTTTTTAAACTTGATAATTTACAGGTTCCCAATATGGACCTAAGAGATTTTGATGATTGTAAGGATTGGTATAAAACAGATCACCACTGGTCGGTAGATGCAGCTTTTAGTTCTGCCAAATTTATAGTGGAGCGATTGAATCACAGTAACAACTTAACCATTAAAACCTCACCATATTCTGATCTAACGCAGTATTCAATGCTAGAATATAAAGATTCTTTTTTGGGTTCGGCAGGAATTCGAATAGGGGAGTGGTATGTAGGAAAGGAAGATTTTAAAGTTATTGTACCAACCTTTGAAACAGATTTTTCATTTGATCTAATTAATTCTAATAACGAGACAACAAATTATAGCGGTAGTTTTACTGATGCATTTATTAACATGGACATACTGGAAAATAAAGAGTATTTTAATAAATACAATTCGCTTTTGTATGGCGGATGGTATGAAAATATAGTAATTAACAACAACGCTGACAACGATCTGAAAATATTATTTATTACCCATTCCTATGGACGGGCAATAGTGCCATATTTAAGTTTATATTTTAAGGAAACAAGGTATATTGATGTACAAGAAGGAAGGTTTTCACATAGTTTAGTTAGTTATATAAATAGCTATTCTCCGGATATAGTTGTTTTGATGTATAATGGAAAAATAAATGTGTCATCTGAAGATATATAGTAAAGTTTTTTAATCAATAGCAAACTATATAGTAGTTATAAAATATTTAGTTTTGTGAAAGTGGTGTGTCTTAGAGTATCTTTTTTATAGACGTAATAAAACAGTGGTAATCGAAAAAACTCAGATAACCGCTGTTTTTTTATAAAAAAAAGGCAAATATCTATCTTTTAAATCTTAGATCAAGTTGATATTATTATGAATGTCAATAGTTTATTCAATTGTAAGTATGATTTGCAAAAGGAGAGTTAACAATGATTACCGAAAAACAATTTTATACCTACCTTGAAAACATAGCAAGCCTTGTTGCCGAGACGTTCGGTTCAAACTGCGAGGTCGTTGTGTCCGACGTTAATAACCCCAACCATGCTATTAAGGCCATCTTTAACGGACATGTAACTGGCAGAAAGATAGGCGACCCGCTTCAACCTTTTGCGAAAGAACGGGTTGATAACGCTGCGGACGGTTATTACATAAACTATATGAGCCACAAGGGCGGAAAACGACTTAAAACGTCGACACTCGCCACCGAAATCGGAGATATGAACGTTGCGTTTTGCATAAACTACGACTGTGCAGAAATCGAAAAGATGCGCGACGGTCTAAACGAGTTTCTTACCATGCAGACAGACGAAACGTTGCTTGTCGGCGGACAGGGTTTATATGCCCCGTCTATCGAACAGGCTGTCACACAAGCTATTACAAACATCGGCAAACCCGTTGCGCTTATGACGAAAAAAGACAGGCTTCAAATTATCGAGTATCTTGAAAGCAAAGGGGTTTTGAAGATGCAAAAAAGCATTCAAGCAATAGCCCAATATCTTGGGGTTTCGCGATATACCGTTTATAACTATCTAAACGAACTCAACTTAACAGATAGTTGAGTTCGTTACGAGCATCAATTTAACAGATAGTTGAGTTCATAACGAACATTAACTTGACCGACAATTAAAGTTTGTTTTATCTTGTTGATATGGTATAATATATCAAATAAATTAAAAGAGGTATCGTCGTTGAACTTAACGAAAAGAGAAAAAAACATCTTTAAGCTTGCCTTGATTTTTACAGGCGTGTTTGTTGCGGTAGCCGTAGTTGCTACGGTTGTGTTGGTCGTGGTTTTTGAAAACAACCCCGAAACAGAACAAAGTTTATTAAACTATATCAACGAGCTTTTCGCCGCGGTTGACATAATCGACGAACAAGGAAAGATAAATTTTTCGTTGCTATTTGCTAATAATTTAAGCGCGTCGCTGTATATTATCGGATATGGTTTAATTCCGTTTTTGTTTTTGCCTATCTTTGCGGTTTTGCTTAACGCCGCAATTGTCGGGATTGTCGGGGCGCTTTCGCTTTCCTCCGGTCTTTCGGTTGTGGCGTTTGTTATGGGGATTTTGCCCCACGGAATTTTTGAAATTCCGGCGATATGTCTTGCGGCTGCGCTTGGGTGTACTCTATGTAAAGACATAATGAATGTTGTTCTTAACACAAAAGAACGACCGCCGTTTAAATCGTTGGTGTACGAAAAGCTTAAACTTTTGGCTTTAATTGTTATTCCGCTTTTGCTTGTTGCGGCGGTTATCGAAGCATATGTAACCGCTAATATTATGATGTTATTTATCTAAACTATTGTGCGTAATAATATGAAAATGTTTATTTTTTCTTGCTTTTTTTCGATTAATATATTATTATCAAAGTATATTTTTTAATCTTTAAGATATTTCGACAACGAAACAAAAAGGAGACGTTATTTATATATGAACCGTATTGTTACAAGGAAAAATCTTTTGAGGTGGTTTAAAGTTGTTTTAATATGCCTGCTTGCGGCAACCCTTTTTGTTGGTTGCTATGAGCAAGACGGCGAGGACAAGGGTCAAAGCGACGTAACCCCAACGCCGACACCGGAACAACTGTCAACAAATCAAGAAGAAACGTCTGATTTTATTATAACGCTTGAGCCGTCCGACACGGTCTACCAAAAAGACGCCACCCCAAATCCGTTGTCTGTACAAGCTTCGGGAGAGGGAACTATAAACTATCAATGGTTCGAGGTTTTGCAAGGAACCGAACACAGCGCGGTTGAAGACGGAGGCACAAAAAACTTTTTGCCTTCGACCGAACAGACAGGCACAAGGCAATACTATTGCTTGGCGACAAGGATCAACGCAGACGGAACGGTTGAGGCGATTAAATCGCGAACCGTTGCGGTGTCTATTATCGAACAAGGCGAACAACAACCCGAACAATCTTCAAGCAACAGCACAAGTTCAAACAGCGGTTCAAGCAGCGGTTCAAGCGGCGGTTCGAGTCTTTGGATAACAAGGCAACCGGTAAGCACCACGGTTATGGTTGGAGAATCTATGACGTTGTCGCTTGACGCTCGCGGAAGCGGAGCGCTAAGCTATCAATGGTATACAAGCATATATTCCGGAGCAAATCCTGCCGTTAAAATCGAGAACCAACGCGCGAGCGCTCTTGTTATGCCAACCGGCGCGGCGTATAGTCAACTATACTACTGTGTCGTGACCGACCAAACCGGGGCATCTGTCCGAAGTAACATCGTAACGGCAACCGTTATGGACAATCCGCAACCCGCCGCAACCCCAACCCAAACCCCGACGCCGACAAACCCCGCGGAAAAACCCGATATAACCTCGACGCTTGCAAGCAAGATATATAAAGTGAGCGATGAAGCTGTAACGAATGACACGCTTGATTTTCTTGAGGTTGTGGTGACCCAACCGACAAGCGGAACGCTAAGCTATCAATGGTATCGCAATGGTTCGCCGGTAGTGGGTGAGACTTTTGAAATATACCAACCACTGTCGAAAGAATTGACTCCTGGTGGTTCGGTCGAGTTCTATTGTATAGTAACGAACACCGATGGAACAAACAGCGCAACGTCACAAACCAACACGGCGGTTTTAACACTCAATCCGTAAGGTGAAAAATAGCGTTAAAATTATTAAAATTAAAAATCACAGGAAACAACTCTTGTTGAACCTGTGATTTTTTATGTTTTGATTATTTTAATTATGCGTTTGCTTTTGCAAAACCGATTATATCGGAAGCGTTTGAAAACCGTTCTATCTGTCCGTTTTTCACCACCAAAAGTGTGGGCGCTTGCATAATTCCCATCTTTTGTGAAAGCTTTGCTTTTTCCTCTGCGTCCACTACGCTGTAGTTTATGTTTGCTTTGTCAAGCACTGTTTTTGCGGTTTTGCAACCGGGGCAGGTTTTGGTTGTGAACAAAAACAATCCGTCTTCCAATATCTCGTTCATCGTTGTTTGTCCGTCAAGTTGCTGTTCTTGATGGTGCTTTGGATCTGCGTTAACTGCGTTGTCGATATCATATGTCTTGCGCATTTTAAACTCTTCCGATTTTCCGTCGTTCCAGTTTTGAACCGGTCGATAGTATCCCGTTATTCGGCTATAAATTTCAGTTGTTTCAAAACATTCGGGACAACTTTCGTATTCGCCGGCGAGATATCCGTGGTTTTTACAGACGGAATATGTCGGGGATATTGTGTAATAGGGAAGTTTATAGTTTTCCGAAATTTTGCGGACAAGGCTTTGCGCCGCGCCCCAATCGGGAAGTTTTTCGCCTAAAAATGTGTGGAACACCGTTCCCGAGGTGTAAAGAGTTTGAAGCTCGTCTTGTATGTCGAGAGCCTCGAAGATGTCGTCGGAAAACCCAACCGGAAGATGTGACGAGTTTGTGTAATAGGGGGTTTCGTTTTGTTCCGAGGCGGTCTTGATGTCGGGATATTTTGCTTTGTCGTGTTTCGCAAGCCTAAACGAGGTGCTTTCGGCGGGGGTAGCCTCAAGGTTGTAAAGGTCGCCATACTGCTCTTGATAGTCTGAAAGTTTCTCGCGCATATGGTTTAAAACATCCTTCGCAAAATGCTGAGTTTCTTTGCTTGTCATGTCTTGTCCCAACCATTTTGCGTTGAGCCCTGCTTCGTTTAATCCGACAAGTCCAATGGTTGAAAAATGGCTGTCGAATGAACCGAGGTAACGCTTTGTATATGGGTATAGTCCTTCGTTCAAAAGTTTGGTTACGATGTCGCGTTTTATCTTAAGCGAGCGCGCGGATATATCCATCATCTTGTCGAGGCGTTTGTAGAAATCTTGCTCGTCGTTTGCAAGATACGCAATTCGCGGAAGGTTAATTGTAACGACACCGATAGAACCTGTGCTTTCGCCGCTTCCGAAAAATCCACCCGATTTTTTGCGAAGTTCGCGAAGGTCAAGGCGTAAGCGGCAACACATGCTACGCACATCGGAAGGTTCCATGTCGGAATTGATGTAGTTTGAGAAATACGGAGTGCCGTATTTTGCGGTCATCTCAAAAAGCAGTTTATTGTTTTCGGTACACGACCAATCAAAGTCTTTTGTTATTGAATATGTGGGAATGGGGTATTGGAACCCTCTGCCGTTTGCGTCCCCTTCAATCATCGTTTCGATAAACGCTTTGTTGACCATGTCCATCTCGGGTTTGCAATCTTTATAACAAAAATCCATCTCTTTTCCGCCCACAATCGCCGGAAGCTCGGCAAGGTCGGGCGGCACGGTCCAGTCGAGCGTTATGTTGGAAAACGGTGCTTGTGTTCCCCAGCGGCTTGGTGTGTTGACGCCATATATAAACGATTGAATACAGTTTTTAACTTCATAATACGAAAGGTTGTCCGCTTTTACAAACGGCGCAAGATATGTGTCGAACGACGAAAAAGCCTGTGCGCCCGCCCATTCGTTTTGCATGATGCCAAGGAAGTTGACCATCTGGTTGCAAATAGAGCTTAGATGTTTTGCCGGCGCGGAGGTTATTTTGCCCGGAATTCCGCCAAGACCTTCTTGTATAAGCTGTTTAAGCGACCAACCGGCACAATATCCCGTCAACATCGAAAGGTCGTGGAGATGTATGTCGGCGTTTCGGTGGGCCTCGCCAATCTCGCGGTCGTATATCTCGGAAAGCCAATAGTTCGCGGTTATAGCCCCCGAGTTGCTCAAAATCAACCCGCCGACCGAATATGTAACGGTGGAGTTCTCTTTAACCCTCCAGTCGGTAACGCGGACGTAACTGTCCACAACCTGTTTATAGTCAAGGATTGTAGAACCTAGGTTTCTTAGTTTTTCGTGGTGTTTGCGGTATAGTATATAGCTTTTTGCTACGTCGGCATATCCGGCTTTAATCAAAACGTTTTCAACGCTGTCTTGGATATCTTCGACCCCAATTAAGCCGTTTTTTACATTTGGTTCATAGTCTGCCGTAACCTTTAACGCCAAAAGATCCACAATGTCGGGGTTGTATTTTTTGTCCACCGATTCAAACGCTTTTGTAATTGCAAGTGCAATCTTTGTGATATCAAACGACACCGCGTTTCCGTCTCTTTTGGCTACTTGATACATCTTTGTTCTCACTTTCATCTTTGAAATTTATTATACTTATTGTAATGTGTTTAGTTGAATTTGCTGAATGTATTGCTGTGTGTTAGCGCAACACTGTGTTTGGTATGATTTTCCGTGCATTGATTAAAAAATCTTGATATATTTCGGGCTCGAACGCCGTACATTGTTGGCCGAGAAGGTTTTCGCTTGGGACAAATTTTTGCAAGAAATACCGTTTTGCGCCGCTGATTTGTTCGGCAGTTTTTAAAACGCTTTGGAGGTCGTGGAGCGGGTTCGCGACGGTAGTTCTAAACTCATAATCGACGTTGTCTAAAAGTACAAGCTCAATAGTTTTTTTTACGGGGGAAACGTCGATGTTTTCAACCCCGACTGTTTCGCCATATCGTTCAAACGAATTTTTTATGTCAACTGCGACATAGTCCACTAACTTTTTGTCTATCAACATTTTAAGCTTGTCGGGGAAAAAACCGTTGGTGTCAAGCTTTACCGATAACCCTAAATTTTTTATAACGGTCAATAAGCTTTCGATGTCATTTTGCGCAAGGGGTTCTCCTCCGGTTACGCAAACCCCGTCCAACATATTTTTTCTTTTTTCGAGAAATCCAACTGTCTCGCGTTGGCTTATCTCGTCGGTCTCGCAACGTACAATCGTCGCGTTGTGACAAAACGGACAACAAAGGTTGCACCCACCGATAAATACAACGGAACAAACTTTGTTAGGGTAGTCGGTGAGCGAAGTCTTTAAAAATCCCGATATTTTCAAAGTTTAGTTCCTTTCAAAAATGTCGTAAGAGCAAAAAAAATACAGATTTCCTCAAAAAGCTTTAAAAAATAGGCAAGCATTGTGTTTGAAAGCGACGCTAAAACACCAAGACAGAAGAAATCTCGTATGTACTATATATTGTGTTTTGTTTTAATATTGTTTTTCCATACACTAGATTTAGTATGAATTATATCATGTTATAGTTTTTGTGTCTATATATAGAGGTTGAAAAAATTAACTTTGTGAAAATTTTATATTATTGATTAAAGTTTTATGTTATGTTTAACATTTGTTTATGCAAAAAACACAAAGTTGTTTTTTTCTTTGATGATGAACGACATTTTTCGACAGAAATAGTATAATTTTGTGAGAGTGGAAAAATAGAGTTGGTTTAGATATATCCCACGCCGGCGGCGGGGGATATATCTAAACATTAAATCGACGCCTTTGACCACACTCAATTTTGTTTAAATGTTACGTGAATTGAAAATTTGTAAAAACCTATAGTTAACATTTGAAAATTTTGTTGAAAATTAATCAGATATATAATACAATATACTGTGAGACAACATAACACAGTTTGAAATGTTTGTTGTAAAAAAAGCAGAGGAATACTATTTGAAAAATATAGATGTTGTTGTGGTCGGCGCCGGCGCTTCGGGGCTTATGGTAGCGGGACTTGCCGCAAAACGAAACCTTTCGGTTGTTGTTATCGAAAAAAATAAAATGGTTGGAAAAAAACTTCTCATAACCGGCAAAGGGCGTTGTAATGTTATAAACGACTGTGATGTCGAGACGTTTCTTTCAAACGTCATACACGGAGACAAGTTTTTGCGAAGTTCGGTTTCGGCGTTTTGTCCGCGCGATATAATGGAGTTTTTCGAGGACGAAGGGGTTTCGCTTGTAACCGAAAGGGGAAACAGAGTTTTTCCGAAATCCAACCGTTCCGCCGATATAGTTAATTGTCTTAAAGATTTCGCGATTAAAAGTGGCGCGACGATAGCGACAGGAGAGGTCAAACGTATAGACCAAAACGACGAGGGTTTGTTTTGTGTTTTAACGGGTGATAAAACGGTTTACACCTGTAAGGCGGTTGTGGTTGCGACGGGCGGAAAGTCGTATCCTCTTACAGGAAGTACGGGGGACGGGTATCGCTTCGCAAAAGAGCTCGGACACACCGTGACAAAACCGCTTCCGGCACTAGTAGCGCTTGAGTCAAGTGACAAAGAGCTTTCAAGCCTTTCGGGGCTTTCGCTTAAAAACGTTACGTTAAACGCGGTTTATAATAAAAAACAGTTTTTTTCCGAACAAGGCGAGATGTTATTCACACACGACGGAATTTCGGGGCCGCTTTCGCTTTCGCTTTCGTCAAGGCTTCGCGACAAGGATTTTGAAAATCTCGAAGTTTTTGTCGATTTAAAACCGGCGCTTGACGCCGACACACTCGACCAAAGGATTTGGCGAGATTTTAAAGAAAATATAAACAAAGAGTTTAAAAACAGCCTCGCTATGTTGCTTCCAAAGTCGTTGATACCGATAATAATAACTCGAAGCGGAATAGAGCCTTCAAAAAAGGTTAACTCAATAACCGCCGAGCAACGCAAGAAACTGGTTTCGCTTTTGAAAAAATTCGAGATAAAAATAACCGCTTTTGCGGGATTTGACCAAGCTATAATAACGTCGGGCGGAGTCGAGCTTAAAGAGATTAACCCGAAAACAATGCAATCGAAAAAGGTTGACAACCTATATTTTGTTGGCGAGGTTCTCGATTGTGACGCGTATACGGGCGGTTTTAACCTCGGAATAGCGTTTTCAACAGCGGCGGCGGCCGGTAACCATATATTAAATGAATTATAAAGGAGTTTTTGACTTATGGTATCAATAGCTATTGACGGACCCGCGGGAGCGGGAAAAAGCACGATTGCAAGGAAACTTGCGGAACAACTCGGATATATATATGTTGACACCGGCGCGCTTTACAGAACTATAGCTTATTTTGTTATGTCAAAAGGCGTTGATATGCGCAAAGACAAAAACGTGGCGGCTCTTTTGACGGGGCTTTCGATAGAACTTCGGTTTGTCGGAACGGAACAACGCGTGTTTTTAAATAACAACGACGTTTCGGGCAAGATTAGAAGCGAAGCGGTTTCAATGGCGGCGTCTGCGGTTTCGGCGCTTCCGTCGGTTCGCGAGTTTCTTTTGTCGCTTCAAAAGGACATAGCAAAAGCAAACAACGTCGTAATGGACGGGCGCGACATAGGGACCGTTGTTCTTCCGAACGCCGACATAAAGATATATCTTACCGCTTCTCCCGAAGACAGGGCTATGCGCCGATATATCCAACTTAAAGACAAAGGGATGAGCGCCGATTATAACGCGGTTTTGTCCGATCTTATCAAACGCGACTATGACGACAGCCACCGTGAGATAGCTCCGCTTAAAGTTGCGGACGACGCCGAGTATGTCGACACAACGGGCAACGAACTTGAAAAATCTATTAAAATTTTATGTGACCTTGTAAAGGAAAAACTCCAAAAATGATATTAATGAAACTTCTACGCAGACCGGCAGACATTATTTTTTACCCATTTTATCGCCATTCGATTAAAGGGGAGGACAACATACCGAAAACCGGAGGTTTTGTTTTAGCCCCAAACCACGTACATTGGGCAGACCCTGTTATAGTTGTAGCTAAGGTAAAGAGATATCTTCGGGTTATGGGTAAAGCCGAGATATTTGAAAACAAGTTTTTAAACTGGTTTTTTACAAACGCCGGGGTGTTTCCGGTTAGACGCGGAGCGGGCGACCAAGAGGCTTTGGGCGGAGCGGTCGAGCTTCTTATAAATGGCGAAGGACTTCTTTTGTTTCCCGAGGGAACGCGTTCAAAAACGGGGGAACTGGGGCGAATTAAATCGGGTGCTGCGGTCGTCGCGTCAAGCGCCGGCGTTCCGATAGTTCCGATGTACATAAAATATGAACCTTGTCGGATAAAGATTTTTAAAAAGACAAAAATTTTAGTAGGTGAACCGATAGAGACGGTTAAAACCGAAACCACGGAACAAGCAATCCACTCTGCTCGCGAGATCTCGAAAAAACTTAAAGCGCAACTTGTTCAGCTTTCAAAGGAGATATAAAGATGAGCAAGATAACGGTTGCTAAAACCGCCGGGTTTTGCTTTGGTGTCGACAGGGCGGTTAAACTTTGCGAAAAGCTTGTCAAAAGCGACAAAAAGATTAAAACGCTAGGCCCGATTATCCACAACCCACAGGTTGTTGAGCAACTGCTCAAGGACGGGGTTGAGATAGCAAATTCTCCAAGCGACGCGCAAGACGGCTCGATTCTCGTAATAAGAAGCCATGGAGTTGCAAAGGATATATATACGGAATGTGAACGACTTGGCATTGAAATTGCGGACGCAACATGTCCTTTTGTGACAAAGATACACAAAATTGTTGGTAAGGATAACATAAAAAAGAAAATTGTGTTAATCGCAGGAGACAAAAATCATCCCGAAGTTTCCGGAATTATTGGTCATTGTGCCGGTAGTTCTTATACTTTTGATACAAAACAACGTCTTTTTGAAATTTTTTCTGAAATTTCCGACGTAATTCCGGTAATAATGGTTGCACAAACCACGTTCAATCTGGTAAAATATAATGAGTTTGTAGAGTATGCTTTCACTTTGTTTAAGGATATAGAACGACACGATACAATCTGCAACGCAACAATGGCGCGACAGCAAGAAGCAAGACAACTTGCAAAGCAAAATGATGTTTGTGTTGTGATAGGCGGAAACCAAAGTTCCAACACAAAAAAGTTGAGTGATGTTTGTTCCGACTATGCGACGACGTATCAAATCGAAACGGCAAACCAACTTCAAAGCGAAATGTTTATAAATACAAACAGCATCGGAGTGACTGCGGGTGCTTCAACCCCGGCGCCGATAATCAAGGAGGTACTCAGTAAAATGAGCGAAATAATAAAAGAAGAATTTAACTTTGAAGAGGCGCTTGAAAATTCGATGCGTCCGGTTCATCGCAACCAACGCATAACCGGAATTGTAACCGAAATCAGGGGTAACGAAGTTGCTGTTGATATCGGAAGAAAACAAACTGGATTTATTCCGGCAGACGAGATGAGCGAAGATCCAACCCTTACGCTTAACGATATCTGCAAGATAGGCGACGAGCTTAACTTGGTGGTTATTAAAGTTAACGACCAAGACGGAATAGTTATGCTTTCAAAGAAAAAAATTGATAGTGAAAAAGGTATCGAAGAACTCGCCAAGGCTTGTGAAGACGGCGAGATAGTCGACGCGTATGTAACAGAAGTAGTGGAAAAAGGTTTGATAGCTACCGTTAAAGGCGTTCGCGTGTTTATACCCGGTTCACAAGCGACCCAGCGTCGCGGCGAGCCGTTTGATAAATATCTGCGCCAAACGGTTAAGATTAAAATTCTTGAGGTTACACCCGAGCGCAGAAGGGCAATTGGCTCTATTTCGGCTGTGCTTTCGGAAGAAAGAGCAAAACTTCGCGAACAAGTTCTTTCGACAATTGGTGTCGGAAGCAGATATAACGGCGTTGTTAAGTCGCTTACAAACTATGGTGCGTTTGTCGACATCGGCGGCGTAGACGGAATGGTCCACGTTTCGGAACTCTCGTGGCAAAGAATTAAAACCCCCGCAGACATCGTTAAAGTTGGTGACGAGATCGAGGTCTATGTCAAGGACTACGACGCGGAGAAGGGCAGAATTTCGCTTGGATATCGCGACGAAGCACAAAACCCGTGGAACATACTAAAAGAAAAATATGAAATCGGTGACGAAATCGAAGCAGAGGTTGCGTCTGTAACAAAGTTTGGTGCTTTTGTACACATCGTGCCGGGCATCGACGGGCTTGTCCACATCTCGGAAATCCCAAGCAGCGCCGACGTCAAAACCAAAGATATAGTAAAAGTTAAATTTATCGGAATCGACTTTGATGCAAAAAGAGTTTCGCTTACCATGATGGGCGAAGAAAAACAAGAGTCTTGGGCAGATGTTGCGCGAGACAGTGGCAACCAAGTTCTCGACAAAGGGGTAGAACCCGAAATCATGCAAGCTTCAAAAGAGGAAGCTGCTGAGTAACAAAAGTTTATAGCGAGCAAACTGCAGATTAACAAAATAACAAATTTAACAAGCGGACAGGTTTTTTATGGCCTGTCCGCTTTAGTGTTGTTATTATAATTTAAAGTTCGTATGCTTTACCGTTTGTTAAAAGCTCTCTAAAAACTTCTTTGTCCAGTGGTCTTTCAAAATAAAATCCTTGTGCGTAATCACAGTTAATCTCTTTTAGCCATAAGGCTTGTTTTTTTGTTTCAACACCCTCCGCGACAACCGACATTTTCAAATGTTTTGCCATTGATATAACGTCTTGAACGATAACCTTGCTGTTTTTGCTGTTATCATCTATGTCGAAAAACGCCTTGTCAAGCTTTAGAATGTTAGCTTCAATCGTTGCTAGGCGGTTAAGCGACGAAACGCCGGCACCAAAATCATCGATAGAAACAAGATAACCTAAACTTCTAAGGCTTTTTGTAACCGCGAGAAATTCGTTTTCGTTTCCTACCATAGCGCTCTCGGTTATCTCGAATTCAAGTTTTTCGTGGGGTACATTATGCTTGGCTGTGATGTCGGAAATTGTTTGAACAAGGTTTTCGGAAAGCACGGTGTATCCCGAAAGGTTAACCGAAATCCGCGGTGTTTGCTCTGGGTTTTGTTTAATAAACATACAGACTTGTTCAAGTACACACATATCAAGCGCCGAGATAAACCCGTTTTCCTCAAAAACCGGAATAAATTCATTCGGGAATATTCTGTCGCTGTTTTTCGGAATCCATCGAACAAGCGCCTCTGCTCCGTCTATTTTTAAAGATTTGAAATTTATTTTAGGTTGGAACACCGTCTGAAACTCGCCGTCTTCAAGCGCTTTTTCCATTCGGAACGTAAATTCGATTTTATTTTTATACTGTTTTCGCATGTTGTCGTCAAACGTTATAAATGTCGTGTCGTGCTTTCCTTTTCCAAGCCGTCTTGCGGAGTCCGCTTGACCCATAACAGTTGATGCATTCTCGCTGTTATCTTCAATTACTATATGTCCGAACGAAAGGACGACTTTGCTTTTGTTTTGAATAACTTCTTTAACGCTCGGAAGGATAAAGTTTTCGTATATCTCCTCGATATCTTTTCCGCTTCCAACCTTTCGCAAAATCAAAAATTGATCCGCCATTCTGCGTGTTATGTAAGCCGAGTTTCCTTCAAAGGCTGTGTTCAACGCTTTGGAAATAGCGAGAATAACGGCGGTTCCGCGCTCGTCGCTGTAGTGGGTATTGATTGTTTTGAACATATCGACGTCGAACGATATGAGTTCATATTCTTTTGGTTTGCAACGGTTAATTGTCTCGAAAAGGATTTCACCAAACTTGTTCATAGACATTAGCCCCGTCAACTTATCGGTGTTGTAGGCTTTTGAAATCATCTCGCGTTTTTTTTGTTGTTGTCCAATGATTAAAGAAATAACGATACACGTCAAAGTAATAATTACGGTAAAGTAAAGCGCTATGTTTTGCCTAACATGATCCATAAAGGTTGGATGGGGATAGAATTCGATTGAGTTGTTGTTTATAATGTTTTGATATGTTTCTTCAGGGAAGTTGTCCGACATGATGTTGAATATCGGGATGTATTGCTCTGATATATCCTTTGAAACAAAAAAGTGTAACGGAATAGTTAAATCAGTTGGAACGGTAATCCGCTCAACGTCGTCTAGGTATATCTCGGCATATGTTGAAGCACTTTCGGTCGTTATAATTGAATCAAGCTTTTTTTGTGCAAAATCGTCCAATAATGTATGCCAATCGTAATATACAACCATCTCGCTGCGTGGATATCGTTCTTCAAATTCCCCTGAATTAAGATAATCATACGGAAGAACCCCGATTTTGTCGAGGTTGTCAAAGATATTTTGCGAGTCTGAATAGTTATCATATATATCGCTATGTATTTGAGAATACATAGGGAGGTTGAAAAAAGCTTCGCTTATGTCATAATGTTGGTGGTCGTGGACACCATCACCATAAATCGTAAGCATGATGTCGAAATTTTCATGGTTAGCTTTGTCTTCTTGTAGACTATACGGAGTGTATTTGATGTCGAAATCATATTCTTCGACAAACAGGTTCATAATTTCGACTAAAGAGCCGGCGGGATTGCCGTTTTCATCGGTGTATGATATCGGAGCATAGTCGGAAATGTACCCAACTTCAAGCGTCCTTTCTTTTAAAGTTTCGATTTCGGAAGGGTTTAGCGAACGGTGATTAAGTTCGATATATTTGGAAAGATATTTTTCTTCAAGTTCCAGAAAATAGTTGCCTTCGGTTGCAATAACATCAAAAAAGATTGTATCTAAAGTGTTTAAAATATCTTCGTTCTCAAAACTTGAAATCATATACAGGCTGTAGACCCCAAGGTTTAGAACGTTGTTAAGGTATTCTGAATTGCTATCTTGTGCGTAGGTCAAATAGTAGTCCGCGTCAAGGTTCATATAATAACTTTCGGACCCATATAAATAATTCACAGTGATGCCATAAAAGTCAAGATATCGTTCGAGATGTGCTTGTCCTATGCTGTCTTTATACAGTGAAACGGTTTTTCCGTCGATGTTTTGGGGGGTGTTGTACGCTTGGTCTGGGTCTTTCGTCGCAAGCGCGGAAAACGTTTTGCCAAATGGAATTGCAGAATAACTGACCCTATCGGATTTTTCTTCTGTTTGGACAGAAAATCCGGCAATGTCGACAACATTTCTCTCAACCGCGCCGACCAAATCGCCGTTTATCGGCACAAACTCAAACTCAAAGTTGCTTACATCCTCTATTTTTTTAAAGATGTCGTATCCATAGCCTTTGTGGGTTTGGCTTTTAAGGTCGCTTATAAAGTTATCCGAATGCGCAGAATAGCCGACCGTAATTATGGTTTTTTGTTGCGAAGCCGCTAAGCTCGATGCCGAAAAGTACAAAATCATTATAGCTACAGCCGCAAACATAATAACAAAAACCTTTTTGTTGATATCAACGCCTCCCTTGAGCTTTCTTCTCTTTAAATAATATATATATATATATACTATTAAAGCAAAAATGTATTGTTTTTATGTGTATAAAAATTAAAGTTTTGTAAAACTAAAATAAACAATTAACAAGAAACGTTTTTTTGCACAAAACGCAAAAAAAAACGGCGACCTAAAAGTTGCATTTCAGACTGTCGAAAAACCCCTATTACAAAATCGAGTTTTGTCAAAAAAACGGTTGTATACCGTTTGCACAAACACAATGAGTGGAATGTAGGGGGTCTCTGCTCCTCCCGAAAAAACCATAGAAAACAAGGTCTTTCGGACAGAGCAGAGCCCTGTCCCTACACACAACCTTTATTATTTGTGCAATATTTTTGAGGGTGCACCTTTTTTGACACGCTGACGCAACCTAAAGGTTACGTTTTTTAATGGTTTCTAATTAAAATAGATTTTTCTAGTTTACCGATATTTCGTTTTTTCCGTAGTAGTTTTGAATAAACGGAAGCCAATGTGTCCAATGTGCCGGTTTTGTGTTGGATTCATACGACCATAAAAGATACGGAAAAACGGTGAAATCGTCTATAACAACGTGTTGTGTTTCGGGGTCGTTAAGCTGGTCAAAAAACGCTTGTTGTTCGGCGTTGTATGCCAAAGCGGTTCCGTCTGAGAGGTCTCTTTGTGCGATGTACGAAGTTAGCCCTAAAGGGGAGGACACCACAAACCACGCGACAACCATAACCAAAATCGCGCCATACCACAAACAAAGTATCTTTTTTACGCTTTTTTTCGCTATTATCTTTTGTATCTCAGCAAACGAAAAGCTCTCGCCCTCAAACATTGCGTGTAGATAGTTGTAAAGATATCCAACGACATAATAAACGCTTGCAATCACAAAAAATATATATGAGTAAAACAACAAGTTGGTGACGCGAAGGGCTGTGTCAAACGCGATGTAAACCCCGATGTACGGAAAAAGATACGGCGACCACAAAGCAGTAACACAAACGAAAAAAACGCCGATAAACAAAAGAGGATAGCGAAACTTAAAGTCTTGTTTTTTGACAATCGTGTAAAACAACGGAACAAGCAGGGCACACAGCAAAATAAGCGGAAGCCCTGTCCACATAAGTGCCGTTTCAAACATTAACTTAAACGAGCGAACAACAACGTCCGAGATAAAAGTTCCGTCTCCTTGTGCTTCGGTCAAACTTCCGCGTGCAAAGTTGCCTGGAGCGAGCACCGTTATTAAAAAACCTATCATGTGCGACGCAAATATTATTACAGAACGTTTAAAAGCAGATTTATATTGCGTTTTGTTTTTAACTGTAAACGCATACACCGCGATGAAAAACAAAACCATCGTGTTTAAAACGCTGTTAATGTAGTTTCCGGACGACAAAAGAAACGCAAAGACCGAACATAACGTTAATTTTAAAATTATGTTGTTTTGTGTTTTAATCGTTCTTATAACCGCGCCGAAAAGTATTAGAGAAAGTGAAAACACGCCGGTGTATAAAAATCCGCCGGTATACCAAAAAAACGCGTCCACCGCCCGTGGGACAAACTGGACACAGTATATTGAAAGCGTAAGTCCGACAGAATATGCGCTGAACCTGTCGACATCTTTTAAGCAAACTTTTGTAAACGAGCGAACAAAAAAGGTTATGCCAAAAACCAACAACAATACTAATACGACGGGGTGTATCGTAATTCCTTTTGGATAATATCCAAGAGGGTTAAGCGCCATTATAAACAGCCCGAAAAAAGTTCCCTGCCAACTGAAATAGTTGCTTTTAACATAGTTGAAGATGCCGTCTAAAGCGCCAAAAAAACCTTCGCCGTTTTCAAGCGCAGTTTTAACAGGCATCGAAGAACTGAAGTCGTCCGCCGACGGGAAGTTATAAGCGGATATCTCGATTATCGGTATCATAGTAACTATAAACACAATCACTAAACAAAAAAATATAAGCTTGCGTATGTTGTTTTTTAAAAAATCTTTAATCATGTCGGCAAAATATCTTTCTTGAAAATCTTAGGTTAAAGTAAAAATTTTTCGATAGCCTTTGCGACACCGTCGTTTTGGTTGGTGTCGGTTACATAGTCTGAAAGCTTTTTTATCTCGTCCGAGGCGTTACCCATAGCGACGCGAAAACCCGCCGTTTCAAACATCTCTTTGTCGTTTTCAAAGTCGCCGAAAACCATGACTTCTTCCGGCGTTATTCCCATAAGCTTTGCAATTTCCAAAACCCCAAGACCTTTGTTGACGCCGCACGGCATGAGCTCGATTAAAAAGTTTTCGGACGAGACAACAAAAAGGTTTTTGTTTCGTTCAAAATGTTCGCGATAGGTATCGTATTCGTCTTGATCTTTCGCAAGCACTAAAAATTTATACACGTCTTCAAAGTCAACAACCTCGGGGTTGTCCGAAGTTGTCAAAACAAGCGGTTTTTGTCCGCTGTGTTCTGCTTGGACGTTGTATTTTTCAAATATCTTAACGCGACGACTGCCTTTTGTAAAATGTGCGCCGGTCGAAACAACCGCCCCACAGTCGAGCCCTTTTTCGAGCGAAAACAAGAATATCTCGCGCGCCGTCTCGCTTCTTATCTTTTTACCGAACAAGATATCGCCGGTTACGCTGTCGACGATTAGCCCGCCGTTTACCGAAACCACAGGGCCTTTAATGTCGAGTTTGTTTGTCATAACCGAAAGCATTGGCGCAACGCGACCCGAACATATCGAGACAAAGATGCCTTTTTTTGCGACGTTTTTAATCGTTGTCGCGGTAAAATCCGTTATCTCTTTGTCGTTGTTTACAAGTGTTCCGTCGACGTCGCATAAAACCGCTTTGATTTTTTTTGCCTTTTCAAATAGTTTACCGTTGTCCATAGTTACCCTATAAAATAATCTAAAATTTGGCTCGGGTTATCGATAACTTTAATTGCGCCAAGTTCCTCAAGAAGTTCCTTGTCGCGAAAGCCCCACGAAACTCCAAGAAACGGAAGTCCCGAGTTTTTGGCGGTGTTCGCGTCTACGTCGCTGTCTCCTATGTAAACGGCAGTGTCTTTTTCAACACCGAGTTGTTTAATCGCTTCAAAAACCGAATCGGGAGCGGGTTTTTTTGTAACGGTTTTTGATTCGCCGATAGCGATTTCAATCAAGTCGCCAAACCATTTTTTGCAAAGGGTTTTTGTTCCCTCGTCAAACTTATTTGAACAAACGGCGGTTCGTATTCCGTTTTCACGAAGCGTCTTTAATACGTCGATAACGCCGTCGTATGGCGCTGTTTTGTTCTCCATGTTTTTGTCGTAATGTGCCATAAAAACGTCAACACAGTTGTCGACCTCTTGTTCTGAAAGGCCGCTTGGAACCGCTTGCTCAATCAAACGACGTATACCGTTGCCGACAAACGCGCGTATCTCTTGATAGCTTCTTAGCGGATATGAAAACTGCGTTAGCATATAGTTTACGCTGTCTTGAAGATCGTCCAGCGTGTCCATTAATGTTCCGTCAAGGTCGAAAATAGCTGTTTTAAATTTCATGTTTGTAACAATTCCTTTGTTTTATTTTTTATGTTTTCTATTATACAACATTTTGTTGATTTCTGCACCCAGTAAAAGTATAACCATGCACATGTTAAGCCAGATCATAAACACGATTATGATAGCAAACCCTCCGTATAAACTCGGATATGCCGAAAAGTTTTCGATATAGATATTAAACCCGAACGAAAAAACAACCCAACCTCCGGCGGCGATTAATGCCCCGAAAAAATGCCCGAAGGCCGGAATGTCGCTTTTCGCAAGACCTTTGTAAGCGGTCATAAATATTACAGTTAGCATTAAAACAAAGATAAGGTTTTTATAGTTTATGACGACGAAAAAAAAGGAGGCGTTGTTGTCAAACCCGAGATAGTCCAAAACGGTTTTTATAGGGTCGCCAAGCAAAAGTATGACCACCGCAAAAAGTATAGTTAAAACAAAAAGAAGGGTAGTTGCGAAAGATCTTAAAATGTCCTTGTGAAACGGTATTCTGATATCTTTGTTATAGACGTATTGAATACCGTCGCCAAGGCTACGTATGCCGGCGGACGCCGCAAAAAGCAAAAAAACAGTCGTAAGCGAAAACGTGAAAGCTTTTGCGCTTGAAAAAATCTGCTCTAACGCGTTTTGTGCAAACGTTTTAAACATGCCGGGCAAAAGATCGGTTAGGATAGCCGCTATGTCGTCGGACGACATGGGAAAAACAGTTCCTACCAACATCGTCGCTATCATAATAAACGGGACGGTTGACATCAAAACGTAGTAGGAACTTTGCGCCGAGTACACAAAAACCTTGTCGTCGTTAATCGTTTTAACCACACGATTAGATAGCGATAAAATTTTTTTGAATATTTTTTTTAAGATATCTATCTTTGCTACCCATCCTTTCGAGAGGTTTTAAAGTTATCACGATACTTATATTAACAGAATTGTTGATAAAAAGGAATATATACGTTAAAATATAAATAATCCGTATTTGATTTTTAGGGAAACGTTTTTTGTCAGGGGACTAGGGGGAGTTTCGACTCTCCCCCTTTGTCCCCCGACACCCCCAAAACCCTCTCAACGATTTAGGGCGACACACGCCCTAAAAACCCGCCCCGCTTTTTGCGCTTTGTAAACTGTATACTGCAAAAAGCTTGCAATGGCGATACTCGCCATTTTGTTGTTCT
>CAYJJR010000018.1:0-33677 GCA_964370565.1 uncultured Oscillospiraceae bacterium
AAAGATGCTCCCTGTGAAATAATTGCTTTTATTTCATTCTCAAGATGTTCGCTTAAATCTAACCCGTTAGAATGTTTAAGGTTTCTTATGTTAGAATCGTGAGCAGAACCAACCTCAATGCTTTGACCACCGTTTGCCGTTAACCAAGCAACTCTTATAAAAGCATTGCTAGGTATCTCGTTTCTCGGGTCTGAAACCGCGACAATCGTTGCGTCCATTATCGAAGTTGCTATTTGAAGATCGTTTGACTCTCTGCTTCTTTCAACATATCTTGTGTATTGCGGAGCTAAAACTGTTGCTAAGATAACAATTATCGCTATAACTATAATTAGTTCTACTAAAGTAAAACCTTTGTTGTTTTTCAAATGCATGTTAATACCCTTTCTTATTTCAACTAACCTTTAATTCCAAGGTCTAGCCATTGTTGTGGAATTCCGGTTATTGCACCTGTCGAGGTGTTTATTGTGAAAGCAAAGTCGGTTGTTGAAGCAACTTCCGATTGGCCAAGTTCACCTTCCCATCTGGGTTCTCGAGTTGACGTTGTGTCATACCATCCCATAATTTCAAGTAACGGTGTCCTCATCGCTTCACTTATTGCAGATACATATGAAGTCACATGAGGGGCGACAGCAATAGTTCCGTCAGAAGCCCAACCTCCAACACTAGTATCATCATCGATAGAATGCCAAGTTATCGTGATATCTATACCCGATGGTATATCGTTAATAGGGTCGTTCATGACAGTTGTCGCCGCCCTCATTATTTGGGTTGCAACTTGAATGTCGTTAGCCTCCCTTGAGCGTTCTACATACCTTAGATATTGTGGAGCTAAAACAGCGGCCAACACCGCAATAATCGCCACAACAATTATAAGTTCAACCAATGTAAAACCTTTATTTGTTTTTTTCATTTTTATGACCATTCCTTTCTTGATCGGGTGGAACATTTTGAACAGTTTCGGTTATAATATCGAAAGGCACAAAACTTCCGGTTTGAAAATGAATTTTCAAACTTACCTTCGTAGTACACTTGGTTTAATTGTTAAATTATTATTTTTAAAAACGCAATAATTTGTTCATTTGTATACCGATGTTAATTATATAGTATAATTCAACAAAAATCAATATAACATCTAATCTATACTTCTTAAAATATTCTATGAATTTTATATGAAAAACCTAAAATATAAGCTTTTTCGTGTCAATAATCTTTATTTTTTATATCTCTTGATATGTTATCTCGTCCGCAGCTATTCGGAAAAAACTGTTATTTCCGTCTTGATATTGTTCAAGAACACCGACCATCTCGATAACTGTTCCGCTTACGGGAAACTCGACGTCACTGTTGTTTACAAACTCCAACCCTTGCGGACAACACCCCGTCGCATCTTTAATTATGACAAAATAATAGGTCTGTTCCGTCGGCTCGAAGTATTCCCAATGAAACTCGCCCTCAAGTTTTAGCGTTTGTCCCAAATAATCTAGTGGATTTATCATGATGTCATACACCTGTGAATATACCATCGTTCCGCTCATAGTCGTAAGGTCTATGTCGATTTGTTGCGCTTCGTTAGAAATATCCTCTTGTTGGTTTTGTCCACACGCGGTAACAAGCAACATCATTGACAGCACAATAAAAATAATAATAGTTCTCTTAATCATAACACTAAATCCTCAAAATCTTACAGCTTAAAACGGAAATACCAAAAGCCAATATATTCATAATTACAATGGTGGAACCTACCGGTGTGCCAAAAACAATCGACACCAACATTCCGACAACTGCGCAAAAAACCGAAATGGCGGCGGAGCAGAGTATTACCGATTTAAAGTTTCCGAAAAGCCGCATAGAGCTGAGCGCCGGAAACACAACCAGAGCCGAAATTAAAAGCGAGCCTACAAGGTTAATCGCTATTACAATCACCGCCGCAACGGTTATTGCAAGTATAAAATTATATCGTTGAACATTAACGCCGGTAGCTTGCGCGAACGTCTCGTCAAACGTTATAGAAAAAATCTTATTATAGTATAACACAAAAACCGATATGACAAACACCGCTAATATCAAACAGATAACTACATCGGTTTGAGTTAATGTCAATATCGAAGTCGAACCGAACAGCGTTGTACAAACATCTCCGGCAAGGTTTGTCGACACGGGGAATATGTTTAAAAGGAAATATCCCACCGCCATAGACCCTACCGACATCATTGCTATCGCGGCATCTCCGTTTATCTTTGTGTTTTGTCCAATTTTAAGCAGCAACACGGCACAAACCGCAGTTACCGGGAACACTAAAAAATTTTGATTTGTTACCTTTAAAATTGAAGCAATTGCTATTGCGCCAAATGCAATGTGCGAAAGCCCGTCCCCTATATACGAAAATCTTTTTAAAACTAATGTCGCGCCCAAAAGCGACGAACAAAGCGCAATCAAAACCCCTACAATAAACGCATATATAACAAAATCATATGAAAAATATAACGAAAGATCGCTTAAAATTTTACTCACTTTCGCCACCCCTTGTCTTTTCGATATATTCGTTTTTAGTCATGAACAAAGCGCTTTCGTTTAATTCTAAAACATAATTCGCATAATTGATAGCGTTTTTTGTCTCATGAGTAATCATGATAATTGTGACACCTTCTTTATTTAACCTTTCGATTATGTTATACAGCTCTTTTCCCGCATATGTGTCGAGCCCTGCTGTTGGCTCGTCCACAAGCAAAACCTTAGCTGTGGCACAAAGCGCCCTTGTCAACAACACTCGTTGTTGTTGACCTCCCGAAAGCTTGCTATAGCTTTTGTTTTTAAGCTCTAATATACCTATTTTATCCATAAGTTCAAGGCTCTTTTGTTTTTCTGCTTTATTATAGTAGAACCTTTTGCCGTGTTTGTTTATGTTTCCCGAAAGAACAACCTCAAAAACCGACGCCGGAAAATCTTTTTGAATTTGTGTTTGTTGCGGAAGATATCCAATGTCGGTTGTGTCAAGATTTTCACCAAGCGACATTTTCCCCGATACCGGGGGGATAAGCCCCAGTATTGTTTTCATAAGTGTTGTTTTCCCTGCACCGTTTTTGCCGACTATACAAAGATAGTCTCCGCTATTAATCGACAGATTAATGCCGTGTTGAACCGCGTTGCCGTCATACCCGACAGCCAAATTTTCGCAAACAAATTGTTTCATTTATATTTTCCTTAGCTTAACGCTGTTTTCAAAACCTCTAGATTTTGTTCCATAACAGAAAGATAGGTAACCCCGTTTTGTATATCATCTCTATCAACCGATTGTATCGAATCTAAAACCAAAACTTGTGCGTCACTATTTTCACTTGTGTTTATAATCGTTGTCGGAATACTTTGGTTTCCGCCGTCTATCATGAGCACATTTTGAACTTCGAGCTCATCAATTTTATTCGCCAAAAAAGCAATAGTTTCAAAGCTTGCTTCGGTTTCGGCAGAACAACCGGAAAACGTGGCGTAATAGTTGATGTCATAGTCGTCTACAAGATATCTAAACGGAAACCTGTCCGCAACCAAAATCGTATCCCTTGTCGCCGCTTCAATCGTTTGCTCATATCTTTCGTCAAGTTGTTCAAGTTTTGTAATATAATTTTGAGCGTTAGTTTGATATATTATCGCATTTTGAGGGTCAAACTGCCCTAGATAACCCGACAAAGTTTCCACCAACTCTTCGGCATTTTCAAGCGACAACCAAATATGTTCATCATAATGTGCCGTTTCGTCATGAGCGTGGTCATCCTCGTCGTGGGCGTGAGTGTCCTCATCGTGGGCGTGGTCATCCTCATCGTGGGCGTGGTCATCCTCATCGTGGGCGTGAGTGTCCTCGTCGTGAGTGTGGGCGTCCTCGTCGTGGGCGTGGTCGTCCTCGTCATGAGCGTGGTCGTCCTCATCGTGAATGTGGGCGTCCTCATCGTGAGCGTGAGAGTGGTCATCGTCCTGCATTCCTTCGACAAGCTCTTCAACCTCTAGCTCGTCGCCAAGCTCATCCATCAAATTAATCGCTATCATCTCTTGGTTGACGGCTTGCTCCAACACCTCTTTTACCCAAAAATCCGATTCGCCTCCGTTATAAACAAACATATCGGCGGTTGATATATTGGCAATATCCTGTGTAGATGGTTGAAAACTGTGTAAATCAACCCCGTTGTCTACAAGCAAAGAAAGTTCTATCGTTTCGGAGTTTTCCCCTATTATCTCTCTTAACCAATCATAGATTGGAAATGTCGTCGCAATAACCTTTAGTTTTTGCGTCTCTTCGTTGTTAATTGTCTGATCGGTTGTTGTTTGTTCCAACGGTTGTCCACAAGCAGAAAGTAGCATAGACAACGCCACAACAACAATCAATAGCAACTTAAAAAATCCTTTTTTCATAAAACAATCATTCCCCCAAAATTATAATTTGTTTTCAGATCTGAATTTGCGAACAATTTTCGCATAATCCATATATTATCGCCTTTTGTTTGTTGACTGAAAAGTTAAAATTTTCAACCGCCAATCCCGATATCATTTCGGAAACATGTCTGCTCAAATGGTGTGTTGTATTACATTTCTCACATATAAGATGTATAACTCCACAACAACTTTCATGATCGACATAACGATAAAGCTTTTCGCTTGTGTTTTCGCTTGCAACACGGAACAAAAGCCCCTCTTTTTCCATCGAAGCTATGTTTCGATAGATTGCACTCTTGCTTATAACGTCGCTGCCTAAAACAGTTTCAAGCTGTTTGGCGGAAAACGTTTCGTGTATATTTTGTTTAAAAAAAGAAACCAAAACCTTTCTTTGGTCGGTCGAATATCCGTTCATTCTCTCATTCTCCAGTAAAACAAAATAAATTTGCGAACAATTCGCAAATTTATTTTAAATCATAAAACACTTTTTGTCAAGTAAACAGTTAATAATTAAATCATCAAAACAGTTGTTTTAACAAAACAATGTTGCCTTTTATATTGTTTTATATCGAGTGTTATTTTTTGCTTTTTTCCAAAACCGATTTGAATTTTTTCGCAACCTCTTTAAATCTCTCGTCTTGTTTTATAAATTCAAGTTCATTCTCGGGGTCATTTTCTATCATATCAGATATCACAAACGCAATAAGATCTGTCGTACCTTCCTTTTTTGTTTTGATGTGTCTATATAAAAACTTTTCCGAAAAATCAATCGTTTTTGACATGCTTTCAAATATATTTTGCAAACAGTCAATTGCCCCGTTTTTATCTTTAATTTTAATGTAGTGATTTAAAAACAAATAATCCACATTAAAACCCAATAGTTCAAGAGGTTCAGTTAAACTTTTTGAAATTTCGATATATTTTAACGAGTTATCGGTATCATTGTTTCTTATTGAAATATCGCTTAAAATCCCAAGCATAGACTGAAGATCGGTAGCAAATTGAAAAATCTTTGCTTCATAGTGTTCAAAAGCTTTTTCATACTCCCCTTTTGCTATCAACAGCGAACCTTTAAGATAGGTTTTATTCATTCCGATATCGGGCAAACTTTCGATATACTCGTCCGCTTGTTCAAAATCTTTTTTCTCGATACATTTCCCAACAAGCATGGTTACCGCTTGGTGTTTAATGTCGGGGTCGCTACTTTTTGCACACCTTTTGAATATGTCGTCAATCTTTTCTTGATATTGCTTTTTGTCCGCCAAATTTAATGTCATAATTCTCATATTTAAAACCGGCGCAATATTAAGAGCAAGCTTTTCACAGTTTGGATATTCCCGTATCTTCTCAAAACTTTCGTTAAAAACCACATCAAAATCATCGGTGTAAATTCTTGTGGCAACACTGTTAACAAAATCGTATATCTCTTTGTCGCTCAAGTTGTCGTTAAACGAAAGTAATGTGTTTAAATCGACATCCAAAAGCCTTGCAAGAGGTGGCAACAACGTTATGTCTGGATATGAAACGCCGCTCTCCCATTTGTTAACAGCGGGTGTAGAAACGCCGAGTTTTTCAGCTATTTGTTCCTGTGTCATTTTAAGTTTCTGTCGTTTTGTTCTAATAACTTCGTTTATCTTCATGTCTTTTCACCCTTTGTCTTGTTTTCAAAAGCTTTTGTTAATGACATTATACAACCTATTGGCGTGATTTACTATTGATTTAACATCAATTTCAATCCTAATTTTATTAACCGGCAGTTAATAAACTAAACTTATAAACAATCAAATATAAACGCTCTTTCGCTAATAATAACACCACCCCCCGTTGTTAGCCTGTAGGTCTAACAATCGGGGGGATTAGTGCAAAAAAAGCTATATAATTTTTTAACTCAACTTTTCTTTAAGCCTTAAAACATTTTTATGTATCTCTTCAATGATAACTTTGAACTCGTCGTCGCTCTTTCCGCTCGGGTCGTCAAGGCCCCAGTTTTCGTTATATTGCGAAGAAAGGCTAGGGCAACTAACGTTGCACCCCATGAATATAACCACATCAGGTTTAGGTATCTCGAATATAGTTTTGTTAAACTGTGTTTGTTCCATGTCTATTTCGTATATCTCTTTTATAAGACGTACCGCATCTTGATTTATCTGCTTTTTTATCTCTGTTCCTGCCGAAAAACTTTCAAAAACCTCGCTTGCAAACATTTTACCAAGAGCCTCTGCCATTTGGCTTCGGCATGAATTATGGTTGCAAACAAACGCAACTTTAGGTTTCCCCTCAAGGTTAAGTTGTATTTTGTTGATTTGATTTTGTAAACTATTGATCACTTATTTTTTCTCCTTCATTTTTAAATAAATGTTTTGTATTGTTAGCAAACTTCACAAGCATAAGCATAACGGGAACTTCCACCAAAACCCCAACAATCGTCGCAAGAGCCACCGGACTTTGTGCTCCGAAAAGTGAAATTGCAACCGCCACCGACAGCTCAAAAAAGTTGGATGCACCAATCATTCCGGCAGGTGCCGCGATTTGGTGGGGTAAATTCAAGCCTTTTGAAGCAAAGTATGCAATCATAAAGATAATCACAGTTTGAATTATAAGCGGTATCGCAATTAAAACTATGTGCAAAGGGTTTTCAAGTATAACGTCGCCTTGAACCGAGAAAATAATAACGAGAGTCAAGAGCAATCCACCCGTTGTAACGTTTGAGAACTTAGGTATAAATTGTTTTTCAAAATATTCAAGGCCCTTTTTTCTCGTCATAACTGTTCTGGTTATAACCCCACCCGCAAGCGGAATTACAACAAACAAAACCACCGACAGAATAAGCGTGTCCCACGGAACAAAAACTCCGCCAACGCCGAGCAAAAAAGCAACAATTGGGGTAAATGCTATAAGAATTATTAGGTCGTTTGTGGCGACCTGTACGACGGTGTATGCCGGATCTCCCTTTGTTAGATGGCTCCACACAAACACCATCGCTGTACACGGAGCGGCGCCCAAAAGAACCGCGCCGGCTAGATAGTCGGTTGCAAGTTCCGGAGTAATAAATCCCTTGAATATAACAAAGAAAAACAACCACGCAATCCCGAACATTGTAAACGGTTTTATAAGCCAGTTTGTCACCCACGTAACAAAAAGACCTTTTGGATTTTTCCCAACATTTTTAATGCTCTCGAAATCGACTTTTAACATCATTGGATATATCATAAGCCAGATAAGAATAGCTATTGGAATTGACACGTTGGCAAATTCAAGGTTGCTTAAAAAATTGGGGATAGCCGGAATAAATCGTCCAATTAACACACCAACCACCATGCATAAAACCACCCAAACGGTTAAAAATCTTTCAAAAAACCCAATACCGGACGTTTTTTGTTTGCTCATAAAAAACTATCCTCTGACTTTCTGTAGTATCTTTACTACTTCGTCTGTTTTTAAAACCTTTCCGTACGACACAACTTTTCCGTCCACCACAAGCGCAGGAGTTGTCATTACGCCATAACTTGCGATATCGGCAAAATCGGTCACGTGGTCTATCTCTGTGTCCATCGAAAGGCTTTCAAGCGCCTCTTTTGTTGCCTGTTCAAGTTGATTGCACTTTTTGCAACCCGAACCCAAAACCTTTACCGATGCGCCGGTCGATTGTTTTGCTTGCGCTTCTTTTGCACTATTTGCATCAATCTCTCCGCAACAACCACCCTGTTTTTTTGTTTCCTGTTCGGGAGCACACGCTCCGCCACAGTCGCATGTTTCTTGCTTCTTTTCAACAGGCGCAGAGTTGCAAGCTCCGCCACAATCACAAGCTGTATGTTGTTCAACTTCTTTTTTCTTTCCAAAACCAAAAATTCCCATAATTTAAAGTCTCCTAAAAATAATAATTATATAATCTCTGCTTTGTGGCAGAGCTATTGGAAATAATCCTATGGTTAACCGACACAAGCACCGGCACCATCTCTACACACAGAATACACTCATCGGCTCAAAAGTCTATAATCATCTGTAGCTGGTATGACGCGAGTTGTTCAACTTAAATTAGATATTGTTGAAATGCATTAAAGAAATATCCAACCAAAATTATACCGGAAGCAACAATAGCGATAAACGCTGTCAAAAGTTTTGGTTTAACCGCTTTTTTAAGCATTATAAGCGATGGAAGACTTAACGCTGTAACTGCCATCATAAATGCGAGAATTGTTCCAAGCTGTGCGCCCTTTGCAAGAAGCGCTTCCGCTATTGGAATTGTGCCGAAGATATCCGCGTACATCGGAACACCAACCAGTGTCGCAAGGATAACGCCAAACGGATTGTCGCTTCCAAGTACGGCTTCTATGATGTTTTGCGGTATCCAGTTGTGGATAACCGCGCCTATACCAACCCCGACAAGGATGTACGGAAAGACCTTTTTAAATGTCGAAACAACCTGTTCGTATGAAAATATAACACGTTCTTTAACGGTAAGGTCGGGCGACTCGATGTCGACACTTCCGGCGTTAAGAATGAAATCTTCAACATGTTTTTGCATACCCATTTTATCGAGTAACGTTCCGCCAACAACCGCAACTATAAGCCCCACTATAACATACACAACCGCAACTCTAGCTCCAAAAATACTCATTAAAAGCACAAGGCTCCCAAGGTCAACCATAGGTGAGCTAATAAGAAAACTGAACGTAACCCCAACCGGAAGCCCGGCGCTTGTGAAACCCATAAAAAGAGGAATTGATGAACACGAACAAAACGGTGTAACCGTTCCGAGAAGTGCGGAAACTATGTTTGCCCAGATACCCTTAAATCTTCCGAGGATTTTTTTGCTTCTCTCGGGCGGGAAAAAACTTTGGATATACGATATTATAAATATAAGGGAACAAAGCAGAACCGTTATCTTTATTACGTCATATATAAAGAAATGAATACTTGCCCCAACAGGAGACACGATATCAAGCCCAAACGAACTTAATATATTACCCACCCCATCGTTTAACCATTTCATGCCGAGGATCTGAGTTTGAAGAACGTCCCATACTGTTTTTAATACCTCCATAATATATTTCAACCTTTCTTAAATCAATAATTTTTGATATGTATTTTAAAAGTGAAACCGTCGTTGACGGTTAAAAAAATTTGCTTAATAGATTAACGCTTTGTTTAAATTGCTTGCCTTGAACAACTACATTGGTCGCTGTTTTGTTGCGCCAAAGTAAGGGTTTTTAAAATCTCAACAACCTGTTCGCTTCCCTCTTTGCTTATCGTATAGTGTGTCCATTTCCCGACATACCAACTGTCGATAATTCCGCTTGCACAAAGAATTTTCATATGATAAGAAAGCTTTGACTGGGCAAGACCTAATTCATCCGAAATATGACATGCACATTTTTCGCCAGTTTGAAGCAGTTTAACTATCTCAACCCTTGTTTCGTCACACAAAGCCTTAAATATAAGCGCTATTTGTTTACTATCCATAGAGTTCTCCTTTTGTTTTCTTCAAATCAACTTTTTTTGAACTATCTGTAGTATACACCTATTAATTATTGATGTCAATACTTAAATCAAAAAAAATTGATTTAAAGTTTATATGGATATTTTATGCAGTTTAATCAAAAAAATTCACAACAAAAAACAACCCCCACTCAAAGCAAAGGTTGTTTTAAAGTATTTTTTATAAGTTTAAGCTAAAAGTTATATTCCTGTTGTTCGTCATATTCTGTCTGTTCTGTTTCTTGTTCAGAGCTTCCAAAATCATGCTCGTAGTCTTTAGTTAAAAGAACAAACTTATTAACTAACGTTTTAAGCAAAGTCGCTTGGCTACTTAATTCTTCTGAAGAAGCCGCGGTTTGTTCCGAAGTTGCCGCGCTGTCATTCACGATGTTCGCAATTTCCGATACTTCGTCGGTAACCTCTTGAACAGAATTTTGCTGTTGTTCCGAATCAATCGCGATCTTTTCGACAAGTTCGGTAATCGAATTTGCCGCTTTTATAACTTCGTCTATAACTTTTGCGGTTTCATAGACAATGTCTGTTCCCTCTTTAATTGTTGCGATAGTTTCGTCGATTAGTTGTGTAGTGTCGGTTGCGGACTCGGCGCTCTTAATAGCAAGGTTACGAACCTCTTCCGCAACAACAGAAAAGCCTTTTCCGGCACTTCCCGCCCTTGCTGCTTCAACGGCGGCGTTAAGCGAAAGAATGTTAGTTTGGAACGAAATATCGTCGATAGCTTTGATAATGTTGCTTATCTTGTCCGATTTTTCTTTGATTTTCTCCATCGAAGAAATCATTTTTTCCATCTGTTTGCTACTTTCGGTAGCTTTTTCGTTGCTCTTTTCCGACTCGTCTCGCGCAATTGCGGCATTCTTCGCGTTGACAATAGCGCCTTCCGAAACATTTCTCAAAGATAAAAGAAGTTGTTCTATGCTTCCGGATTGTCTTATTGTTCCTTGTGCTAACGATTGTGACGCCATTGAAATTTGATCGGAACCAATCGAAACTTGTGCCGAAGCGTTATCAATCTCCAAAAGAGTTTCAGAAAGTTGTTCCGATATCTTATCCATGTTTACGTTCAAAGAACCAAAATCTCCGATGTACATACTAGCGTCGGTCGATTGGACGGTAAAATCTCCCGTCGCAATTCCCGAAAGTCTAAGATCGATATCGTCAATCATTCCTTTAATCATCGAGCAAAGCAGCGCCATATTTTGTGCCAAACTTCCAAGCTCATCTTTAGATTTATACGTTATATCGGTTTCAAGCTGTCCTGTGATAATCTGTTTTGCGGCTTTTTCAACCTGTGTAACAGGCTTCATAATCATGCTTATTATATACAAGGCAGCCACAAGCGCAAGCACAACAGAACCAGCCATTATGGCAACCATAATAATCAATGCGTTAGAGTAAACTCTGCCGCCTTCTGTGTTTGCGGCATCTGCGCCGTTTTTATTAAATTGAACCAACTCTGTAAAAGTTGCCGAGGCTTCGTCAAACAATATTTGCGACTCGTTATTCAAAATTTCCATGGCAAGCTCTGTTTCATTTTGGCTGCTAAATTCAATCATTTGTTCATGGACTACAAGATATTCTTCCCATTTTGTTTTTGCTTTATTAAGCACCGCTTCGTCTTCTTCGCTTACAACATAGTTAGCTTCGTAATCAGCAAATATATCTTGTATCTCTTTGTTTTCCTCTGCCAAATCCGCCTCAAACATCTCCATGTCGTCTGCGCTTTGTGAAACAACATGTGCATATTCCGCAATTCTGAAATCAGAAGACGCTGTATTTATCTCCTCTGCAAAAATAACACATGGCAACCAATTGCCCGAAACTTGCATCATACCATTGTTTAATCTTGACAACAGTATAAGTGAATAACAGCCCATAAATATCATCATCGCCAATACAAACGCCAACAACGCAAAAAGTTTGTATTTAATCTTTAGGTTTTTCATATTTTTAACCATTCCTTTCTTGAGTTTTGTGAGGCTTTTTCACACAAGTTTTATAGTGAAAAAGTTTTGCCTATTGTATTTGGCAAAAAGCACAAAACGGTAAAAAACAATAAAATTAATATTAAAAAATGATTTATTGTAAAAGTACAAATTTCTATAATTCCATCATAAATCGTATCATATTATTATAAAAAAATCAATAAATTATTTATAATGGATATGGACAAAGGCGTTGATTAGCTTTTTAGATATATCCCCCCGCCGGCGGCGGGGGATATATCTAAATCAACTCTGCTCTGCCACTCCCTTTATAGTACATAAATACAATACATAATTCAACAAATAAACTTCAATAAAAAATCAAGTAATCTTATACAATCAAACAAAAAGGCTTCAACACCAAAATATATATGATGTATCCGCCTTTAACGTTAAATTTAGTTATATAAATTATTAAGGTTTGCAGTTAAATACAATTTATTCATGTTCAACTAACTCTTTAAGCAAAGATGTAACTTTTTCTTCCATCAGTTCATTAATAAACTGACAAGTACCAACAGCCCTGTGTCCGCCGCCGCCGTACTTAAGCATAAGTTTGCCGACATTGACTTTAGAGGTACGGTTTAAAACCGAATGTCCGACAGCACAACTACATCCTCTTCCGACACGGCCGCTAACTATCCACACCGAGATGTTTTGTTTTGGATACATGCTGTAAACCAAAAAGCGATTACCCGAATAGATAGTCTCAAGGCCTCTAAGGTCGCTTATAATAACATCACCCTCAACACGTGTATGCTCTTTTACCATCTCGATAAACTTTTCGTTTTGCTCCCAATAAGCGTCTACACGCTCTTTCACGTCGGGCATAGCAAGCATCTCTTCAATGCTCATAGTCAAACAACAATCAATCAACTTTTCCATCAACGCATAGTTTGAAATAGTGAAATCTCTCCATCTTCCAAGTCCGGTTCTGGGATCCATTAAAAATCCCATCAAAATCCAACCGGTTGGATTTTGTATTTCGTCGATAGTAAGATCGGCGGAATCGACTTTATCAACCGCCCACATCATGTCGTCAAGTCCCGGGAACGTTTTTTCGCCCCCATAGTATTCATAGATTATCCTTGCACAAGACGGAGTTATTCGACTTTCGCCATTAAATTTACCCTCTAGCGCAAGTCTTTCATGTTCGCTTGAATGGTGGTCAAACCACAGTCCACAACCCGGAACAAAAGGAACATTTGCTAAGCAATCGTTTTCGGTAATCTCGATCAAGCCGTCCTGTAAATCTTTTGGATGTGCAAATTTCCAATTATCAATTATGCCTTGTTTTTTTAACAACGCCGCACAAGCAAGCCCATCAAAATCCGATCTAGTTACTAGTCTCAATTATCTATACCTCCATAATGAGAAAAAAATTCTTTTAGCATAGATATTGTAACATGTAAGTTGTAAAACTTCAATGAGTTTATTATGAATTTACTGCTAATTGTCCCGTAAATCCAAGATTTGTTAAGATATTATACGCATCAAAGACGTGTTGTGGAATAAATTGAGGTATCTGATACCCTTTTTTCGCATAAACATCAATTCTTTGAAAGTCGCCAACTATAACTTCTATCGCGGTTTTCTCGTCAAGCCCTTGTTTTTTTGAAGCCTCGATATATTGTTCTATCGTTTGGTTTGGAGAAGCCACAACAATTTCAACTTCTTTCCAATATACTTTCAAAGCCGCATATATTCTTCTTTCCATAAAAGGCTTGTGAACCGCAATTATCTTTGAAACTTTAACTTCTTTTTTCAAAAGCAATTCTTTAGAAAAGAGAATATTTTCCGCCGTATTTGTCGATTTGTTTTCTACAATTATATCTTCCGTCGTAACACCGTTTTCAATTGCAATCTTTGCAAACATCTCCGCTTCGCTTAATTTAAATCGACCCTCAGTGTTTCTTCCCAGCCCTCCCGAAAAAAGCACCTTTTTTGAAAAACCAAGTTTGTACAACTCCGCCGCCCTTGTCGCTATCTCGATATTGTAGCTTCCAAAACCAACTATACAGTCGGCTTTTGAAAGTTCCATGTTCAAAAGCATGTAATCCCAAATTATCTGAAGGTTTTCATAAACACGTTTATCCATATATTTACTTATCCTTTTAATTTAATGCAAAAATTTTTAGGGAAACAGAACTTCAACCCTTGTAGAACGATGTCAAAGATAGTTTGACTGATAAAAACATTTTGTTACACTACTCTAATTTTACTATACGACCGTCACTATAAACTTCGCCGCTAATACTATCAACACCAAAGCAATTGGATAAGTCGCAGCATATGCCGCCGCCACTGCATCTGTTTTCGCAACTGTTATCAATGTTCCGAGCGCCGGCGTGCTTGTCATTCCCCCGGTAAGGGATCCTAGATTGTTGAATATACTAAGTTTAAACACATACTTTCCTAATATAAAACCCAGTAACATAGGAACTAACGTTAAGATTGCTCCATATATAAAATATGCCGGTTTTACATAGGTGACAAAATTAATTCCTGCCGGTATGCCGGCACCCACCAAGAACAATACCAAGCCCAATTCTCTAAAGAAGTTCAAAGTATTTTTATTGATGCTCAAGTCAATGTTCCCTATTTTTCCAAAATGTCCGATAATTAATCCCGCTATTAGCGTTCCCCCCGATGTACCAAGCGAAAAATTAACTCCCGGAATTTTGATTACGCCGATTATCATTCCCGTTATTATCGTTAATACGAATGGAAAGAAATCTAACGTGTCAATCTTCTTTAATTTTTTCTTTACTTCATCCAGTTTCACAGTTCCGGCTGAGATAAAGGATTTTCTCTCTTGTTCAATATCTACCTTTAAGATTTTCGGAACCAGTTGTACAAACAACACAACTCCCAAAATACCAAATAGATATGCAATTCCATATCCGGCTGTTACTGCCGAAGGATCTGCGGCCGCATCTTTTGCCGCCGATAGCCCCGGTGTGCTTGTAAGTGCTCCAGTCAACAGGCCAACGGCAAGAGAGGATGATATTCCTGTTACTTTAACAATTATTACTGTTGCGCCTACCCCTACTCCGATTACTATAACACCCATTAAAATATAAGCTATCATACTCTTGTTTAAGTTACGAAAGAACCGAGGACCCGCTATCAAACCGACTGCCGTAACAAATAGAGCCGTTCCAAGGCTAGAGATAAGACCGTAAGATGCACTAAGGGAAGCATTATACAACTCAATTGTCCTATCTCCGATTGTAAAAGAGCCAACATCGTTTGCTATAATTCCAAAAATTAATGCCGCTAATAAAACACCGGCTGTTCCAAGGGAAATTCCTTTAATTTCAATCCCTCCAATTAGATATCCCACTGTTGAGATTAAAAACACAAAAAACAACACAGTTAATAGGGACGCAACCAGTGTTCCCGTATATGCTTCCATTCTTTACTCACTTTCCTCTCACTTTTTTTAAGTTCAAAAGAGTTTACTTTTTCGTTGCTAAATAATCATTTTTTCCTGTTGTATAAAGGTTAGTGCCTTCAGAATCTATGATTACTACAAGTGGCATCTCTTCAACAGTCAATTTTCTAAGCGCTTCCGCCCCTAAATCTTCGTATGCTATGAGTTCAGCTTTTTTTATACAACGAGCAAGCAAAGCCCCCGCTCCGCCAATCGCTCCGAAGTACACACCCGTGTGTTGTTTCATTGCCTCGACAACTTCCGGAAGCCTTGCGCCTTTTCCAATCATCCCTCTTGCGCCAACGCTCAACATCGTTGGTGCATAAGCATCCATACGACCGCTTGTTGTAGGACCTGCCGAACCGATTACCTGTCCCGGTTTCGCCGGTGTAGGTCCTACGTAGTAGATTGTTGCATCTTTCGGATCAAACGGCAAAGTTTCTCCTTTTGCAAGAGCCTCACACATACGTTTGTGACCTGCATCACGAGAAGTATATATCTCTCCGGATAGATACACTGTATCCCCTGCTTTTAATGTCTTTGCTATCTCTTGTGTCAATGGCAATTGAATGTGTTTTTCCATATTAAATTACCTCCGTTTTGTGACGTGTTACATGACAATTGATGTTGATTGCACACGGCATCCCTGCTATGTGTGTCGGAAGCGTTTCGATGTTTAAACCGATTGCGGTTGTCTTTCCGCCAAATCCTTGTGGCCCAATTCCAAGCTCATTAATTTTTTGGAGCATTTCAACCTCTAAATCTGCATAGTATGGGTCGTCATTTTTTGAATCAATCGAGCGCATCAAAGCTTTTTTTGCAAGAAGTGCCGCTTTGTCAAACGTTCCGCCTATTCCAACTCCGACAACCATTGGCGGACATGGGTTAGGCCCTGCAAGCTCCACAGTCTCCAAGATAAAATCTTTAATTCCTTGCAAGCCGGCAGACGGCTTAAACATACGAATAGCGCTCATGTTTTCACTGCCAAAACCTTTAGGGCCTACAGTGATTTTAATTTTATCACCCGAAACGATCTCTGTATAGATCATAGCCGGAGTGTTATCCCCTGTGTTTCCTCTGCGAACCGGGTCGGCTACTACCGACTTTCTAAGGTATCCTTTATCATACCCTCTGCGAACACCTTCATTCACAGCATCAGCTAACAAATCGCCGACAATATGAACATCTTGTCCAATTTCAAGAAATACACACGCCATGCCTGTGTCTTGACAAATCGGAAGCTTTTCTGCGTCTGCAATTTCATAGTTTTGTATGATTTTATCTAACACATCTTGTGCCATCGGCCAGTCTTCTTGCTCTTTGCAATTTTGTATCGCACACTTAACGTCTTTTGGTAAGTGTTGATTTGCTTCGATACAGAGTTTTTCAACTACATCGGTTATTTTGCTTGCTTGAATTTCTCGCATAAGATTCTCCTTTTATATATCCTCTATCTCTCGTGACGAGCGTATTTCGGAAGTAGTAACGGCGAAACTTGTTCTGTTTCAACTCCCGCTGTCTTTAATTCTTGTGCATATTCCTTTATATGGTCAATGTTCATAGCGCCAAGTTCAACCGCTTTTGCTTTTTCTGCCGCAGCTTTTCCAGCTTGACGTCCAAATACAATTATATCAAGAAGCGAATTGCCCATCAAGCGATTTCTTCCGTGGATTCCTCCAACAGCTTCCCCTGCCACTAGCAAGTTATCAAACGCTTTGGTGCTTCCATCACCCTCAATTTCAAGACCACCGTTTTGATAATGAAGCGTTGGGTAGATTAGAATCGGTTGTTCTCTCATATCGATTCCATAGTTCAAATACATACGAAGCATTGCCGGAATACGTGCTTCAATCGTTCCCGCTCCTCCGATCATTTCAATCATAGGGGTATCGAGCCACACACCGCTGCCAAGGGGAGTCTCGACGCCTTTTCCATGTGCGGAACACTCACGGATTACCGAAGCCGCCGCAACATCACGTGTCTCGAGCGGATGCATAAACGCTTCTCCGTCTTTGTTGATTAACATAGCGCCAAGAGAACGAACCTTTTCTGTAACAAGCGCTCCAAAGATTTGCGAAGGGAACGCCACCCCTGTTGGGTGATATTGGATTGTGTCTTGGTATAAAAGCGGCGCGCCAAGACGGTAGCCCATAACAAGTCCGTCTGCCGTCGCTCCGTAATGGTTTGATGTTGGGAAGTTTTGATAGTGTAGTCTTCCTGCTCCACCCGTTGCTATGATTACCGTTTTTGCTTTTGCAACCATGTAATCATCGGTCTCCATATTTAAAAGAACCGCCCCAGCAACTTGACCTTTATCGTCTCTGATTAGCTCTACCGCCGAAGTAAATTCAACCACCGGAATACCTCTGTTAATTACTTCATCACGAAGTGTACGCATTATCTCCGCTCCCGAGTAATCTTTACAAGCGTGCATTCTCTTTCTTGATGTACCACCGCCATGAGTTGTAACCATTCTTCCATCTTCGCCTTTATCAAACATAACGCCTAGATCGTTTAACCACTTAATCGCATCGGGCGCTTCCATTACAAGACGTTTTAAAAGCTCCGGCCTTGCCGCATAGTGTCCGCCACCAAACGCGTCTAGATAATGTTGAACCGGCGAATCGTTCTCTTTGTCTGCCGCTTGAATTCCGCCTTCCGCCATCATAGTGTTTGCATCACCGATACGAAGTTTTGTAACTACCATTACGTTAGCGCCGGCTTCGTGGGCTTCTATAGCTGCCGAACAACCCGCTCCGCCTGCCCCGATTACAAGAACATCTACATCGTATTCAACTTTGCTAAGGTCGATATCCTCGCCTAGAATACGGCTGTTTGAATGAAGCAGGTCGCTTAATTCAGACGGAGCTTTTTGACCTTTGTTCTTTCCTACTTTTATCTCTTTAAATCCTGTTGTTCTATAATCCGGATGAAAACCCTCTAGAAGGGTTTCTTTTTCCTCAGCCGTCATACGCCTAGGCTCGGTCTTCATTCTTTGTGCACGTGTTGCCTCTACGTTTTTTATCGATTCAAGCATTTGTGCTGTAAACATAATCTTGCCCCTCCTTATTTTTCAATCTCTCTTGTATTATATAGTTCTTTCATCTCAGTGATAGGCTTTTGCATAATCTGTTCAATTAATGCGTCAAACGCTCCGGTTCTAACTTCCTCTACTCGGTTTACAAGGTGCTCTGTCTTGGGCGCAATATATTTACCGGTTAGACGTCTTGCTAGCAGTCCTACGTGTGGGTGGGAAATACCGGCGGGACAACGAGTTACGCAACAACCACAACCTACACAGTCGAACGATTCTTCCGCGCAACCTTCAAAGTCACCGCGTTGGGCTAGCGCAATGTATTGCATTACATTTAAATCTTGTGTACACGCCTTTGTGCAAGCGTTACATCCGATGCAACAATAAATTTCGGGGTATAACTCCATCATAATCTGCTCTGTCGGTTTGATTTCGTTAATATCATACGTTTTCTTGTCTGAGGGGAAAAACGGAATACTCGCTATATACATTCCTTCCTCTACTTGTGTTTGACAGGCAAGACAAGTCTTAATCTCGTTTTTTCCCTTAACTCTATAAATCGTTGCACACGCCCCACAAAATCCGTGACGACATCCACATCCCCTTTTTATCGTGTATCCTACATACTCTTGAGCAGTCATAATCGTAAGCTCAGCAGGCACGCTATATTTTTTACCATTAAAATATACATTTACCATTTTTTGCATCTTAGGTACCAATCCTTTCTGTTTTTGTAATTGAATTTCTTGCAACTGTTCAGCTTCCTAATACTCGTCCGGTAGTTCGTCTACTTCGTCACAACGAAATACAGGGCCGTCTTTACATACATATTTTGAACCGATGTTACAACGGCCACATTTTCCAACACCACATTTCATGCGAAGTTCTAATGTAGTATATGCTTGCGACTTGTTAAACCCAAGTTCTTCCAACGCTGTCAAAACGAACTTAATCATGATTGGCGGCCCACACACGAGAGCAACCTTATCTGTTGTAAATCCGAGTTCCTTAAGATAGGTCGGCACAAATCCAACATGACCATCCCAACCCTCTTGTTCTCTGTCAATTGTAAGGTGAACATTAACTCCGGCGGTTTTCATCCAAACTTCTTTTATTTCTTCTAGCTGAACCAAATCGTCCGCAGAACGAGCACCGTATAAGATATCTACCGTTCCGTAGTTGTCTCGATTGTCAATTACATAATTAATAACTGAACGAAGTGGTGCTAACCCGATACCGCCGGCTATAAATAACAAGTTCTTTCCTTTTAATTCTGTCTCTACGGGGAAGTTGTTTCCGTATGGCCCACGAACAGCCACTTGATCGCCTACTTCTAATCCGTGAAGATAATCTGTAAGCACTCCACATTTTTTTATGCTGAATTCTTGATATTGTTTATTCGTAGGTGATGAAGTTATCGAAAACATTCCTTCGCTTATTCCCGGGGCGCAAATCATTGCGCATTGTCCCGGAAGGTGTTCAAATAATTTGCCCCCGTCTAGTGCATTGATACGAAACGTTTTAACATCGGGTGTGTCTTGACGAATATCTGTAATCACACCCACTAGTGGAATTAAAGCATCGTGTCTAAATCCCGGGTTACATGTACATTCGTGGCTCATTATTCGTTTCCTCCTTGTGTTTCGAAAGACTTAATGACTTTAACAATATTTAATGATGACGGACATTTTGCTACGCAACGTCCACATCCTACACAAGAATAAACCCCCTCGTTGTTAGCAGGATAATACACCAATTTGTGCATAAATCTTTGGCGGAAACGTTGCAGTTGCGATGTTCTGTTGTTTCCATGAGCCATCATTGTAAAATCAGAATACATACAAGAGTCCCAACAACGATATCTTTTGACTTCTTTTCCCGTATTATAATCTTTAATGTCATAACACTGACATGTCGGACAAACAAAAGTACAAGTTCCACACGCAAGACATGCGCTATAGAGATCTTCCCAATTTGTTGCGTTGAATTTTTGTTCTAACGCCCCCTCGTTCCATCCTTTTAAAGACAGCTTGCTATACGGTAGTTTTTCTATAATCTCTTTGATTTCCGCTTTTTTAGACTCCACTTGTTGTTCGGTAGTTTCTTCCAACAAAGAACCTACTATTCTGGTCAAGTTTTCGCCTTTTTGAGTGTTCGCTTTCCAAAACAGCTGTTCTCCGACTATCCAAGTCGATACATCTGCGCCGGGTTCCGCCGCGTCTATTCCAAACACGTTACAAAAACAAGTTTCTTCCGGTTCGTTACAAGCAAGCGAAACGATAGTCGCATGTTCTCTTCTTGAAGCATAGAAAGTATCAACCGGTTCTACTAGGAATACTCGGTCTAAAACTTCTACCCCTTTTACATCGCAAGCTTTCATTCCAAAGATCACAAAATCTTGTTCTTTTATTTCTTCCGGAATAACCGTAATGTTTTTTCCGTCTTGCTTACAGGTATATAAATTCTCACTTTGCGGAAAAAACGCATCTTTTGCAGATTTTACTGTGTTTAATGTTTTCAAATCAACTTCAAGTTCGCTGTCCCACGCCGCATAATTTGTCTGACCGCTTATTTTTGCCGGCAGATATAGTTCTTGAGTTTGTTTGATTAGAGAAAATAAGGCAGACAAATTATTTATTGATATTTTTTTCATACCTTATCCCCTTTCTCCGACGATACTTGGCTCTGCATCGTCCAGTTCAAAATTTGTAAGCGGCCCTTTTTCTTCGGTATCGTTTCCTGCTTGAAATTCGCCATAGAATTGATTGATATCTTTTATGAATTTGCGATTGAACAGCTCTAGCGGAATTCCTTCGGGACATACCCTCGCACATTCTCCACAATCGGTACAACGCCCGGCTACGTGATAAGCACGAATGATGTGGAACATTTTTTCTTCAAAAGAATCTGTATTTGCTTTTTGTGCGCTATCGAATTTATCGCTATCAAATACACATTTTACACAGTTACATGCAGGACAGGCATTTCTACAAGCGTTACAACGTATACACTTGCTAAGCTCTGATTGAAAATATGCAAATCTTTCTTCAGCAGACATTGCTTCAATCTTTGCTACCGTCTCAAATCTCTCTTTGCTGTCTGTCTTAATTGATTCTCCAAGCGTCTCATCAAAGATTTTATGTTCTTTTCCTTTACATACTAAGCAACGCTCTAACATTGCCGATTGGTATGTGCAAGTTTTTTCTCCGTAAAGCGTCTTAACAGTTATCGTTTCGCTTCTATCTAGTCCACCGATACCCTCGATACTTTCAATTCCTTTGATACCTTGAGCTTTCATCTTTTCGACATCCAGTTTCCCTTGACATCCGACGCCAATGATATATGTTTTTTCTCGGTCTACGCGATGTTCTTTAATCAATTGATTAAAACTATATGTATCGCAAGGCTTTAAAAATACTAGTGTTTTCCCCTCTTGTTTTGAGGCTTCAATGATATATTTGCTCAAGTTTGATCCGCAAAATCCGTCATAGATAAATTCTTTAAGTTCTGTTTCATTGTGAAAATATGAAGGCTCGGGATTATATGCTAAATCTCCTTTTTTCCAACCGAGGACACGCACGACCGTGCCGTCATTTAACAGCTCTTTTGCACGTTTGACTATTTCTTGCATCTTAAGTCCCCCAATCTAACGTTTTCGCCCAGTTCGTATATGGTCTCTACAAAATCGTTCATCGTAGTAGAGAACTTAACCCCTTCTGCCGCCGACACCCACTCTACACGGTTACGACCTTTTTCAATTCCGAGGTAATCCATCATCGAATATAATAGCGTCAGTCTTCTTCTTGCATAATAGTTTCCTGTCGAATAGTGACAATCTCCGGGGTGACATCCACATATGATTACTCCATCCGCGCCTTTTTCAAAAGCCCGAAGGATAAACATTGGATTTACGCGGCAAGAGCACGGAACGCGAATAATCTTTACATCTGCGGGATACCCCAAACGGCTACTCCCCGCAAGGTCGGCGCCTGCGTAGCTACACCAGTTACAGCAAAACGCTACAATTTTCGGTTCAAATTTTGTTTTTTCTTCTATCGACATATTGCATCTACCTCCGCTAATATCTGCCTATTTGAGAATCCTTGTAGATCCATACAACCGGAAGGACAAGCTACCGTACAAGCTCCACATCCTTGACACAGCGCATTGTTTACAACCGCAATTCTTCTCACTTCTTTATGACCGTGGTCGTTTATTTCTCTTTGTTCATATGCAATCGCCCCATAAGGACAAACATTTGTACATACCGAACATCCGTTACAACGAAGCTCGTCCGATTTTGCCGTACAAGGATTTGTCTTTAACTTGTCTTTTGCAAGCAGTCCAATCGCCTTAACAGCAGCAGCGCTAGCTTGCGACACCGTTTCCGGGATATCTTTTGGCCCTTGGCATACGCCGGATAAAAAGATACCTGCCGTTGGCGATTCAACAGGGCGAAGCTTTGCGTGTGCTTCTGTTAAGAAGTTGTTTGTGTCGATACTTGCTGTAACCATCGTCGCGATATTTCGCACTGATTTTTCCGGTTCAATCGCTGTAGCTAACACTACCATATCCGCGTCGATTACAACCTGCTCATTCTGTAGCAAGTCTACCCCTTGCACCAACAATTTTCCGTTTGGCTGTGGAACAACCTTTCCAACTTGACCTTTTATATAGTTAACGTCATAAGTCTCAACCGCTCTCCTGTAGAACTCGTCAAAGTTCTTACCCGGTGTTCTCACATCTATATAAAATACGTGGACATTAACATCGGGATATTTGTCACGGATAAGCATTGCGTGCTTTGCTGTGTACATACAACAAATCTTTGAGCAATAGCTTTTTCCTCTGTTGTCAGAACAACGTGACCCAACGCATTGTATAAACACGATATCGTGTGGATGTTTTCCGTCCGACATACGTTCTAAATGGCCTTTTGTAGGCCCTGCCGCGTTCATGATACGCTCTAGTTCTAACGATGTAACGACATCTTTACTTTGATTATAAGCATATTCGTCATACTGGTCTAGGTTGATAGTGTCAAACCCTGTGGCAACTACAATTGCGCCGTATTTTTCCGTTATAATTTCGTCTTGTTGTTCAAAGTCTACCGAACCTGCTTGACAAACTTTTTGGCAAAGCCCACATTTTCCGGTTTTAAACTTAATGCAAGCGTTTGTGTCGATTACCGGCACATTAGGAATCGCCTGTGCAAACGGTGTGTAGATTGCCGAACGATTGTCTAGTCCTTTGTTAAATTCACTGGGGGTCTTTTTTGACGGACATTTTTCTTGACACAGTCCACAACCGGTACAACTCTTCATATCAACATATCTTGCTTTTTTTCTAATGTCTACCGTAAAGTCTCCGACAAATCCCGAAACCGCTTCGATTTCGCTGTATGTATGGATTGTGATGTTCTCGTGTGCTGCCGCGTCTACCATCTTTGGGGTTAGGATACAAGCCGAACAGTCAAGCGTAGGGAACGTCTTATCAACTTGCGACATTCTTCCGCCGATACTTGGTGTCTTCTCTACAATATCAACTTTATAACCAGCCTCTGCAATGTCAAGCGCCGATTGAATTCCCGCAATTCCTCCGCCGATGATTAAAGCACGTTTTGTAACGGAACTTTCTCCTGCTTGAAGCGGTGTGTTTAAACAGACTTTTGCAATAGCGGCTCTTGCCAGAATAATAGCTTTTTCTGTTCCCTCTTTTATATCTTTATGAATCCACGAACAATGTTCACGAATGTTCGCTATCTCAACCATATATGGGTTAATTCCGGCTTTTTCCGCCGCTTTTCTAAAGGTAGTTTCGTGCATTCGTGGTGAACATGCGCACACTACAATTCCGGTTAATTCCATTTCTTTTGCGACTTCTAAAATCTTTAGTTGTCCTGCTTCCGAACACATATATTGATATTCTTCCGCATGAACAACATTTTGTTCGAATTTTACCATCTCGGTAACTTTCACCACATCTACAGTAGAGGCGATATTAGTTCCGCAATGACAAACAAACACTCCTATTCTTTGCATCTTCTCTACCTCCTGTATCTTCTAAACACACTCATCAAGAGTTGTTGTGGCACGTCTTGGTCCAATAACTCCGGAACCTCTTCCGGTTGAAGATAATTTGCGCCGTTTTGTCTAACCACAATCTGTCGCGCAGCATCCACTAGTTTTCCCGGCTTTACGTCTCTTGGACATCTTTCTATACACGCAAAACAAGAAAGACACTTCCACAAAGATTTGCAGTTTCCTAGCGTTTCAATATCTTGGTTGACTACATAAGTCACAAATTGATGTGGTTTAATATCCATTTCATTAAATACCGGACAAGTTGCCGAGCATTTCCCACATTTCATACATTTTTGTGGATTAGCACCGCTGATTTCTCTAACTCTTTTAGCATCGTTATTAACGTGACTCATCAGATTTCTACCCCCTCTTTTACTCCTAAAGCTTCTGCTAGAAGCTCTGTGATATAAGAAACGGTAAGACTTTTTTCACCATTAGATTTATTCAAATTATATAAGCAAAGCGGACAGGCAGTTATTAAGGTCTCTGCGCCAAATCCTGTAGCAGAATCTACTATTTTGTCGCACATATCCCCTGCTATTTCTTTTTCTTTCAAAGATATATAACCGCCGCAACATTCATTTCTATACGGATAGATTACCGGCGTTGCTCCAATCGCCTTAATAAATTCTTCAATAATCGTCGGATTTTCCGGGTCGTCAAATTGGAGAATTTCGCTAGGTCTTAACAATAGACATCCGTAGTAAGCTCCGATTTTTCTTCCCTTTAAAGGATTAACAACCTTCTCTTTTAACGTATCAAAACCTATGCGGTCTCTAATCACTTCAAGAAAATGCAACACTTTCGTTTCGCCTTCATAAGCTTGTTCTAATTGCATATAGTTGTTTGCGCGTGTGCGGATGTCCTCAACATTTTTCATGTCATCATTTACACGCTTCATAACATGATGACATGCTGAACATAGGGTTACGAGATCCTGCTCTTTTTCCTTTGCATCATTTAACGCCCGAACAGAAGAAAGTTTCGACGCAATCTCATCTGTTCCAAGCGGATATACCCCGCCGCAACATTGCCAGTTCTCAATTTCTTCTAATTCAAACCCTAAGGCTTTTGCCGAAACTCTAGCATAAGCATCTAGATCTTTTGCTTTTGATTTTAGCGTACACCCCGGATAATAGCTATACTTCATATTTTCCTCCAATCTTTTAAAACGGTCGGCAGTCAATGCCGTATATTTTAATATACATGTTCATTTTAAATTAATCTAAGTCTAATTCTTTAATTACGGCTTTGAGTGCTTCGCCGCTCTTGCGAAGTTTGTCGATTTCTTCTCCTGTTAATCTAACGGGAACTTTTCCCTCTATTCCACCTGGTCCTACCAAAGTCAACATGCTCAAACACACGTCATCAACGCCATATTCTCCATGCATCATGGTGGAAACTGTCGATATAGAACCTTGCGAGCCCGCCAACATATTGCATAGCTTGACAACCGCAGAGGACACTGCATAGTATGTCGCACCCTTGTTTGCGATAATTTTTCCGCCGGATTTTTGTACATATGTTAAGATCTCTTCTTTATCTATTGGTGGGATATCTTTTCCCTCTTCCACCATCATATCTCTGTAGGCGTCGATATTTGCGCTGCCGATATCTGCGCACGACCAAGGTATGAACGAGGTATCGCCATGTTCTCCGTAGACATATGCGTGAATGTTCTTTTGTGCCACATTCAATTTTTCCGATAGACCATGGCGAAGTCTTGCTGTATCAAGTATTGTGCCTGAACCGATAATCTGCTTTTCGGGTATTCCCGATATTTTTGTAAAGACATAGGTCAAAATATCTACCGGGTTACTTACAATTATATATTTCGCCTCAGGAGCATATTTTACGATGTTTGGAGTAATTTTTTTAAGTATATCGACATTTGTTTTTGTAAGTTCAATTCTGGTTTGCCCCGGTTTGCGAGCAACTCCCGAAGTGACGATTACGATATCAGAACCCGCTGCATCTTGATATTCTCCGGCTATAATCGATATCGGATCACGAAAACATGTGCCCTGTGCAATGTCAAGAACTTCACCTTCCACTTTTTCTTTGTTGACATCAATTAGAACGATCTCTGATGCGATATCTGTGTTTGACAAATTATACGCAATAGTCGACCCCACACTTCCAGCTCCAATAATAGTAATCTTTCTTCTCATAACTAACTCCTTTAAAATAATTATATATTGATTTTGTTAACAAATTTAATGCTACCAAATATTTACATAGCACCGCATTTGTTAAAAATATATCAAACTTCCGCCTCAACAATGATACTACATTGTTAAAAAAATATCAAGTGTTTTTTAAAAAAATATTAATGTTTTTTTAACAAATTTTTCATACAGTTTAGCGAGCGTTATAAAAATATAGCTGTGAAACTCGGCGACGTCTGTTTTCCGCCTTTAACCTCCACATTTTTTTACACAATAATTTTCCGTGGTTTTCACTATCAAAACATGCGCTGTTTTGTGTAATATAACCATGTTTTGAAGTAATATATTCGCTTTTTGCTGTCACCCAACAAATTCAATAAGCTTTACAACAAGAAAAAAGTATGTTAAAATATTAACACAATATGTTAAAAAAATAACAAACTTTTAAAGTAAGGAGAATATTATGATGAATATCAAGATTTGCATCGGCAGTTCATGTCATTTAAAAGGGTCGAAATTGGTGGTTGAAAAACTACAAGAATTGCTAAAAAACAACGATCTTCAAAACAAGGTGGAGTTGTCCGGGGCGTTTTGCATGTCCAGATGTCAAGAAGGTGTGTGTGTGTCAATTGACGACACCGTTCATTCTGTAAAACCGGAAACTGTAGAAAAGTTTTTTGAAACCGAAATCAAATACAAACTGTAGGAAAATGACAAATATGGCTGAATATTTAAAATTAAAAAAATCAAATTGTAAAAACTGTTATAAGTGTATTCGTTGTTGTCCTGTGAAATCGATACGTTTTTCAGGTGGACAAGCCCATATTGTGGGCAATGAATGTATTTTGTGCGGTCAATGTTTTGTTAACTGTCCGCAAAATGCAAAAGAGATTAACAGCAGCATAGAAGCTGTTAAGGTGTTAATTCATTCGGGCGCGCCGGTAGTAGCTTCGGTTGCCCCCTCTTTCATTACAAACTACAACGGAATTGGCATTAAAATGCTTGAAAAGACTTTGCAAGAAATAGGCTTTCATCATGCGGAAGAAACCGCTATTGGGGCTACAATTGTAAAAAATGCATATGAAAACATGATTATAGAGGACAGAAAAAATATTGTTATCACTTCATCTTGTCACTCGGTTAATCTGCTTGTGCAAAAATATTATCCGGGACTGTTGCCATACCTTGCAGATGTTGTATCTCCAATGCAAGCGCATGCTCTTGATATAAAAAGAAGGTTTCCGGGTTCTAAGGTCGTTTTTATAGGCCCTTGTGTTGCAAAAAAAGATGAAGCGAACTATTACGAAGACATTGTTGACGAGGTGCTCACCTTCGAGGAGCTAACGCAGTTTTTTGCCGAAGAAAAAACAGAACTGTCGTTTGACGAACCAAAAGACAACACACAGGAAAGTTTGGCAAGGTTTTTTCCGACAACGGGCGGAATACTCAAAACTATTTTAAAAAGAGACGAAAGTTATTCCTACTTTGCCGTCGATGGCGTTGAAAACTGCATGAAAGCTTTGGACGAAATTGTAGAGGGTAACCTTGATAGGTGTTTCATCGAGATGTCTGCTTGTGTTGGCAGTTGCATAGGAGGACCTGTCATAGAAAAAGGCAAAAAAAATTCGATTGCGGATAATATATGTATATCTGAATATGCCGGAGAAAAAGATTTTGAAGTAACAAAACTTTCTCCCGACAGAATGCACAAGCAATTCATACCGATACACAGAAGAAATGTCACCCCGTCCGAAGTCGAGATTTTAAACGTGCTTCGACAGATAGGCAAACAAAACGCCGAAGATGAGCTTGATTGTGGTTCTTGCGGTTATAATTCCTGCCGAGAAAAGGCGGAAGCCGTATACTATGGCAAAGCCGACCTCACTATGTGTTTGCCGTTTTTAAGTGAAAAAGCAGAAACTTTTTCCGAACTGATTGTAAACAACACACCGAATGCAATTATTGTATTAAACGACAACTTAGAGGTGCAAAAGATAAACCAATCTACCGCTAAACTATTAAATTTGAGATCTCCGCAAGATATTCTGGGTGAGCAAATTGTGAAGGTGCTGGACCCCAGTGATTTTATAAAAGTCCGAGATTCCGGCTTGTCTATACGTGACAAAAAAGTCTATTTGGCAGAGTATAACAAACATATATATCAAAGCATAATTTTTGATAAACAATATAAAGTTTTGGTTTGCATTATGAGGGATGTTACAGAAGAAGAGGAAGAACGCGCAAAAAAAGAAGAGATAAGCCGAAAAACTATCGAAACAACAGACAAAGTTGTCGAGAAACAAATGCGTGTTGTACACGAAATCGCATCGTTGTTGGGAGAAACTGCGGCAGAAACTAAGATTGCGCTTTCTAAACTTAAGGAGTCAATTAAAGATGATTAATTTGTGTCCCGATATCGGTTTTAGCAGTTTAAACAAATTTAACGAAGAATTGTGTGGCGACCAGGTTTGTGTCATTGAAGGTGATGACGGCTCCACAACGATAGTACTGGCAGACGGGCTTGGCAGTGGCGTAAAAGCAAATATACTCGCAACCTTAACTTCAAAAATAATCTCAACCATGATTTCAGACGGGTTAAGTATTACCGATTGTGTCGAAACAATCGCCGAGACGTTGCCCATTTGCGCCATTCGTGGCGTTGCATATTCTACATTCACAATTCTAAGAATATTAAACGGAAACAAAGAAGCGGAAATTATTCAATACGATAATCCTAAAGTTATCTTGTTTCGAGACTCGTTGCCGTTTGAATTTTCATATAACGAGATAATAATCAGCGGCAAAAAAATTCTGATGTCTAAGATAGACCTTTTTGAGAACGATATTTTTTTGTTGATGAGCGACGGCTGTATACATGCCGGCGTTGGGAGTTCCCTCAACTTTGGTTGGGACAGGGCAGACATTATAAAATATATGCAACCGCTTTGCCATGTCGGTTTTACCGCAAAAACGCTTAACACAATACTATTAAACGAATGCTACTCACTTTATGGGGCAATGCCGGGCGACGACACCACAGTTTGTACCGTTAAAATGCGAACAAGAAAACCGATGAACTTAATAATCGGCCCGCCGTCTAACCGAAACGATGCCGACAAAATGATGTCGCTGTTTTTCTCTAAAGAAGGCAAACATATCGTTTGTGGGGGAACAACCTCTGCCATCGCCTGTGAATTTTTAGGCAAAGATTTAATCCCCTCTCTCGATTTTATTAGTTCAGATGTTCCACCCACCGCCAAAATCGAAGGCGTTGAACTTGTTACAGAGGGGATTATCACGATAAATAAAGTGTTGACTTTTGCAAAGGACTATTTGTTGGAAAACAACCTGTATTCACAGTGGAGCAACAATAAAGATGGTGCTTCAGCGATTGCAAGGTTATTGTTTGAAGAGGCCACCGATATTAATTTTTATGTCGGCAGAGCCGTTAATCCGGCGCATCAAAACCCGGATTTGCCAATCAATTTTAACATAAAAATGCAACTTATAGACGAACTTGCAGATTGTTTGAAAAAAATCGGCAAAAAAATTAAAGTAAGTTATTTTTAACAATATGGCGAGCGGATAGATGCAAAAATAAATTAATCAACGCAGTTGTCCGCAACTAAACAATAAGCAGTTACTTGGCAAGAAAGGATGTTGAGAATTATGAAAAAATTTGACACAAAAGTTCAATATATAAAATATAAAGTTTTGCGAGAGGTTGCAAGAAATGCTTGGGCAGACACTCTGCTTGAAAATATAACCGAAATACCCAAGACGATAATTACAGGGAAAGAATCAACCATGCGTTGTTGCGTGTATAAAGAAAGGGCAATTTTAGCCGAACGCTTAAAAATTGCAATGGGTGGTGACAGGTCTAACCCGAATGTTATAGAAGTTATCGACATAGCTTGTGACGAATGCCCTGTGTCCGGATACACCGTGACCTCATCCTGCCGAGGTTGCCTTTCCCACAGATGTTTTGACGGTTGTAGATTTGGCGCAATCTCTTTTGATGAAAATTACATAGCACATATAGACGAAGAAAAATGTGTGGACTGCGGAGCTTGTGCAAAACTTTGCCCCTATCATGCAATAATCAGCCGAAAAAGACCGTGTGAAACGGCTTGTAAAGTCAAGGCGATACAAAAAGCCAAAGACAACAGCGCCGAGATTATCAACGAAAAGTGTATTGCATGTGGCGCTTGTGCTTACCAATGCCCATTTGGTTCGATCACAGATAAATCGTTTATTTTAGATGCTATCGACATTATTAAAAAAAGCGATAAAAATAAAAATTATAAAGTTTATGCCGTGGTGGCGCCCTCGATTTCAAGCCAATTTCAACACACTAGTTTAGGACAGGTGGTAAGCGGAATTAAACAACTTGGATTTCACGCAATAGTTGAAGCGGCGCTCGGGGCAGATGCTGTGGCTTTGGAAGAATCGCAAGAGCTTTCAGAAAAAGGATTTTTAACAAGCTCATGTTGCCCTGCTTTTGTGATGTATATACAAAAGAACTTTCCCGATTTTGCCAAAAACATCTCCCACAATTTGTCCCCAATGGCAAGGATTGCAAAATATATCAAGCAAACCGACCCTGCCGCAAAAATTATATTTATAGGGCCTTGCACCGCTAAAAAAATGGAATTTCAGCTTGACAAAGTGAACAAATATATCGATAGTGTTCTGACTTTTGAAGAGTTGCAAGCGCTTTTTGACAGCCGCGACTTGGATTTAGAACAACTGCCTGTCGAACCGCTTGACAACGCGTCATATTTCGGGCGAATTTTTGCAAGAAGCGGTGGCCTGTCCGACGCGGTCACACAAGCTATCAAAGAACAAACTCTTGATTTTGACTTAAGAGCCGAAAAATGTGATGGCATAGAAGCTTGCAGATCCGCAATACTTAAATCTATTAAAAAAATAAGTGACACTAATTTTATAGAAGGCATGGCGTGCGCCGGAGGGTGTATAGGTGGTGCCGGCTGTTTAACACATGGCCCAAAAGACAAAGCTGAGGTTGACAAATACGGCAGATTGGCATTTGAAAAAACCTTGCAAGATGCAGTTCGGGTTTTGGAGATATAATTTTGCCTAAAAATTAAGCTCTTGTAAACACTGCTTTACTCATTCTTCTTTGCATTTTTCGCCAATCGAACAAAATGCACGATATAATATTGTATACAAAAAACGCCCTTATAGGAATTGAAATCCTATAAGGGCGCTCTTACTGGTACAGTTGGCGTTATAGAACTTAATGAAAAACCCTTAAACAAAGGGTTTTTAGGCTGTCAAAGGCGGTATTTACATCAAATAGCTACATAAAAAACAACTAAATATGAAAAAAACAGGGCGTTTCATTATACTATGAAGTGTCCTTTTTTATATCCCCCAAAATCTTAATTTTTAGATGTTTTATTTAAAATTAGATCAAGCCAGAAAATTATTAATACTCTTTTTGATGACAATCAGTAGTTTTTGATCGAGTTTTTTTGCGCCTCTTTTGTACATTTTTTTAACGCTTTTTTTCATTTTATCACCATTGTTGACAGTTCTTTTAACTTTCTTTTAACTTTCTTTAAATTTTCCTAAACAAAAATTTTATTTTATGTAATATAATTGTACAATACAGATATAATACTCTCGGAGGTAGATTATGAAAATATTGATTGTTGATGATGAAAAAGATATAAGAGGACTTATTAAACTCTACTTAGCGAATGAAAACTATGAGCTTATCGAAGCCCAAAACGGTGTTGAAGCCGTTGAAAAAATCGATAATACATTTGATTTAATTTTGCTTGATATAATGATGCCTAAAATGAATGGTATCGAAACGTGTGTAGAAATCAGAAAAAATTACAACACACCGATTATTTTTTTAACCGCAAAAGGCGAAGATATGGATAAATACACAGGGTTTGCTTCAGGCGCTGATGATTATATCACAAAGCCGTTTAACCCTATCGACCTTACCTCACGTATAAAAGCACACATCAGAAGATACCGAACGTATACAGACGCTCGACAAAACGCCGACGAAGTTATTCTCAAAGATTTGGTCGTTAACCTTGCCGGAAAAACTGTTCAAAAAAATGGAGAAACAATTAATCTTACTCGGATTGAATTTTCTATTTTGGAGCTTTTTTTAAACAATCGAAAACGTGTATATAGCCTTGAAGAGATCTATTCAAAAGTTTGGGGCGAGGAAAGCGTGTTAAACGCCGAAAGTACAGTTTCGGTTCATATTAGAAATTTGAGAAATAAAATCGAAGACGATATAACTAATCCTCGGTACATCAAGACTGTTTGGGGGAGTGGCTATCGTGTGGATTAAAAAAGTTGCAACTTCACTTTACGTGTCGTTTTTCATAAAGATAATTATTTCAGCACTCGTTAGTTTATTGCTTTTTGTATTGCTAGCCACACTTTCGCAAACTTATATTGAATTTAAAAACACTCAAAACCAAGACAGGCTTCGCTTAGAAAGCGATGCTATTGCTGAGGATATACTTGAACAAATTGATAGAGAAAACATGACCTATTCGCAGGCGGATGACATAAGTTTTGATAAGCTTCCTACCTATCAAGTAATGTTTATTGAAAAGCAGAGTTTAACACAATCTGTGGTTGACGGGCTAAGCCAAGAAAGCGTATTTGTATATGATGTAGAGTTTTCTGACACTTCCGGGAAAATGTATATCAACGTGTATGGGTTAGAAATAAAGGGAGATATTTATTATATTATATCTGCTGTAGTTAGTATGATGTCTTTTTTAGTTCTATTGATTAATTTTATTGCTAAAGAAATTTTTTATGTAAAAGAAATCGAAAGCGGTATTAAAGTTATTGCAACCGAGGATATATTATACAAGATACCGATCAAAGGAAACAATGAATTGGCAAATCTAGCTGTTAGCATTAACAGTATGGGTGATTCAATATACAGCAGTCGTCAAAAAGAACGTCAAGACGAAATAAATCAGCGGCTTTTAATTACAAATATGTCACATGATTTAAAAACGCCACTCACTTCAATGATAGGTTATATAG
>CAYJJR010000019.1:0-30779 GCA_964370565.1 uncultured Oscillospiraceae bacterium
AGACTATCGCTTTAATCAGTGGTAACGAGATGGATGTACTTGACTTTTTATATAGCAAAAAAGAACCTTTGGGGTTTGAAGTTGCAATCATATCGGATCTTTCGGGAAAAGCCTTTGTATCAACTGGCGAATATATCGATATAAACGAGTATGATTATTTTAAGGTTGGAGTGAGTGGAGAAACATTCGCAACCGAAACATACATATCAAAAATTACAAACCAAGAGGTTATAACGGTATCTGCACCAATAGTTATCGATGGAAAGATAGAGGGCGTTTTGGCGTTGCAATACAGCACACAATATCTAAGTTCGTTATTGGCATCTTTAACCGACCAAAGCGGTAGCAACTATATTTTAAACAGCGAAGGAAAGATAATTGTTTCTTCGGACGGTGTTGTCGAGGATCAACAACAGTTTGTAGATGCTAAATTCAAAGAAGGCAAAACTATTGAAGCGGTTGTTGATGATTTTAAAAATAAAGTTTCAAGTAGCGCCGCTTACAGCATAGACGACGGTGATTTTTTTGGCGCGTATAGATCTATAATTATAAACGATTGGGTTTTGTTTTTCGAGGTTTCTGAGGAGTTTTTGACCGAAAGCATAACAAGACTTGAGCGAACTATGGCTATAATAAGCGTTGTAATAATAAGTTTCGGTGCATTTACTGTGCTTTATATTGTTATAACAAAAAACAGATATTCCGCTAAACTTGAAAAGATAGCATACTATGACGAACTTACGGGCGGGCCAAACATTCAAAAACTTAAACTTCATATGGAAGAATTCTTGAACAACAGGCCGGCGGACGACTATGGAATAATTAAGTTTGATGTTGCAAATTTTAAAGCTATTAATGAAATATATGGGTTTGAAGTAGGGAACAGGGTTCTTTGCGCTATATCTAATACCGGCGGTACGATAAAAGACAAATACTTTCTACAAGCTAGAACCGGTGTTGATGAATTTATATTTTTCTCTAAAGGGAGACATATATATAAACTGCAAGATAACAAGGACAATTTCCAAGTGCTTTTTAAGACGCTTGTGCCCGAACTTTGTGACCATAATTTTTTCTTTAGATATGGGCGATATTATATCAAACGCGGTGAAACGGATGTCAACGACATAATAAGCAAAGTTAACATGGCTCATTCAACCGCAAAAAAAACCGCATCAAGAGATGTGTGTGACTATGACGAAAAGTATATCAAGAGGGCATTGAAAGATGCCGAGATAGCAAACAAAATGCACAAGGCACTTGAAAACGGCGAGTTTAAAATGTATCTTCAGCCCAAAGTTGAGATCAAAACAAATAAAATTAAAGGCGCGGAAGCTCTTGTGAGATGGGTTGAGCTTTCCGGAAACATTGTCTACCCCGATGAGTTCATTCCTGTTTTTGAACAAAATGGTTTTATAATTGAACTTGATAAGCTAATGCTGCGCTCGGCTTGTGTACAGATAAGAAAATGGATTGAGCAGGGCAGAGAAGTTATCCCTATCTCGGTTAACTTTTCGAGATTACACCTTCATAATCTTAATCTTGTTGAAGAACTGACCGAACTTGTGGCTTCGTATAAAGTTGATCCGAAATATATCGAAATCGAACTCACCGAAACGATAGTTTCAGACAATGAGGACGACTCAAAACAGATACTTAAAAGGCTTCAAGATGCCGGATTTTTGGTTTCGATAGATGACTTTGGTTCGGGATATTCGTCACTTGGTATGCTGAAAAACTTTGAGGTTAACACCTTGAAACTCGACAAAAGCTTTTTTGACGAAGGCGAAAACAAGGGCGAACATGAAAAGGCAGGTCTTGTTGTGGGAAGCATAGTTGACCTTTCGACAAGGCTGGGCATGTATACAGTTGCAGAGGGAATTGAAACACAAAGTCAAATAGATTTTTTAAAAAAGATTAATTGTAGCGCTGTGCAAGGATATTTCTTTTCAAAACCTTTGCCAACCGACGAGTTTGATAGATTTTGCGAAAAATTAAAACATCAGGAAGTACAATGAAAATAATCTAAGTAACCGTGCTTTAAAAGTCAATACAAAAAAAGGACTCTCTGAAAAGAAAGCCCTTTTTATATTGATTTCTAATCTTGAACTCCGATGACATCCAACCAAACATAGCCGTCGCCCTCATTTACAGAAGGTGATCCTGATACCTTTGCTTGCCAAAATTCAATATCTCCCGTCGAGGTGTTTATCGAAAATTTAAAGTCGTCTTCCAAAGCTGCGCTTGACAAAGCGGGTCCGAGGTCATAGAATTTTCGGTTAGGGTTCCACGAACCGGCGTTATCACCGGAAACGGTCGACATAATTCCACCAATTTCTTCAAGCAAGTTAAGCTCGAACTGTTGGTCGCCGGCAGTGCCTAAATCATAATCTGTGTCAACATAAACATTTCCGGAAATGTCCTCGGCGTCAAAATCGTCCGTTTCCCAAACGACATAAATTATCGTGTTTGGGGGAACTCCCGTGTGTGGGTCGGCGCACGCCACCGTCGCCGCTTTCATAAGATGGGTTGCAATTTGAAGGTCGTTGGATTGTCGCGCTCGTTCGACATATCTAATATATTGTGGAGCTAAAACTGCAGCAAGAACGGCAATAATAGCTACAACAATTATTAATTCAACCAACGTGAAACCTTTGTTTTGCTTTAAATTTTTTCTGTTTTGTTTCAATTTAATCCCTCTCTTCACGGGTTTTCTTTGCCCAATAACTTTTATTGAATATATTAAAACCGCCTAAATACATAGCTGAACCTATGAATTGTTTACATATTATTCACATTATAACACAATTTTTCCAAAAAGACTATAAAAAAATTAAATAGTAAATTATTAACATTTGTGCAATTGGATCATACTGTTAACAAAAGCATGAAAGGAAAACCTGTGAACATTAAACAACGAACAAAAGCAATTGTTCTAGCCTTGGAAAACGAATACCCTGTTCCCGAATGCACTTTGGAATATCAAAATGCATGGCAACTGGTCGTCGCGGTTAGACTTGCCGCGCAGTGCACAGACAAGAGGGTAAACATAGTAACCGAACAGCTTTTTAAAAGATATACTTCCCCCGAAATGCTTGCAAGTGCCGATATTTTAGAACTGGAACAGGCGGTTAAAACGTGTGGACTTTATAAAACCAAAGCGCGAGATATATCGCTTGCCATGAACATTTTGGTTAGCGAATACGGTGGACAGGTTCCAAACACTATGGAAAAACTTTTAAAGATACCGGGCATTGGAAGAAAATCGGCAAACTTAATCTTGGGAGACGTGTTTAAACTTCCCGCAATCGTTGTCGATACACATTGTATGCGAATTACCAATCGTCTAGGGCTTGTTGACTCAAAGAAACCCGAAGTTATAGAGAAAGAACTTAAAAAGATAGTTGAACCCGAAAAGGGGAACGACCTTTGTCACAGACTTGTTATGCATGGAAGAGCTGTTTGCACAGCGCGATCGGCTTTTTGCGATATCTGTTGTCTTAATGAACTATGTAAACATAAAATTTAAAATTAAATTTATAAAACAAAAAGTTTGTTATTTCAAAGGGATTGACAAAAATAAAGATTATTGTTATTATTAACTAAAGACACAGGGGTGCCTTTTGGCTGAGATTGAACAACAGTTCATGTCCCTTGAACCTGATCCGGATAATGCCGGCGTAGGAAGTGTATCATAGAATTGTTGATATATTACATCGCCCGGTTTCGGACGGTGTAATTTTTTTATTTTAAGGAGCAGTTATGTCAACAAACGAAAAGACAAGCAAAACAAAAATCATTGTGGAAAGCGCTATGCTAATTGCTGTTGCGGCGGTGCTTTCAATCTTTCCGAAATTTACTTTTTTGCCAAACGGTGGGTCGATAACTATTTGCAGTATGCTTCCAATTGTTCTAATCTCGTATAGAAGAGGTTTGAAATGGGGATTTCTTGCGGCATTTGTCTTCGCTCTTATTCAAACGATGACGAATTTTATCGGAGTAGCTATTATTGATATTATTTCTGCATTTTGGGTTATTATGCTTGATTACTTCATAGCGTATACTGTTCTCGGAATTGGAGGCATATTTAAAGGAAAGCTAAAAAACCCCGCGAAAGAACTAGCTTTTGGAAGCCTTTTGGCTATTGGGCTTCGCTTTGTTTCACATTTTATTTCGGGCGTTGTTCTATATGGGGCTTGGGCGGAATGGTTTTTTGGAGAAATGGGTACTTTCGGTCAAACAATTATCGAAAGCGTAAGCGGACTTCCACTCTTTATGGTTTACAGCTTTATATACAACGGTTCCTACTTAATCCCCGAGATGATTATAACGTTTATTGTTTCACTCATGCTAGGGAAAATTGTGGTTTTTGGACTTGAAAACAACAATGAGATTAAAGCTTAGAAGATCAATTAAAAAAAAGATTGATGAAAAAGTATTTCGTGTTTCAAATGCGAAATGCTTTTTCATTATGAGCTTTTAATTTTGATTGCAATGTGCGTTTAAAAGGGTAAAACAACATAGATTATATATTGAGCAACAGCTATAAATATCTATTTACAACAGTGCTTTTTTGTGTTAAACTGATAAAGTAGAGTAGATAGAAATATCGGATCATAGAAAGGAAAGGGTATACTATGAACAGCAAACTGCGCACCGAACAGATGGATCAACTTTTAAAAGCAATAGCTTCTATTGATAACCTCGAAGATTGCAGCGATTTTTTTGAAGACCTTTGCACAGTTACCGAACTTAAAGCATTTGCACAACGTTTTCAAGTTGCAAAGATGCTTTTGGCAAACAGAGTGTACAGTGACATTGTCAAAGAAACAGGGGCTTCAACCGCAACTATAAGTAGAGTTAATCGTTCGCTTTCTTTTGGAACCGATGGATATAAGAAAATCTTAGAGAGAGAAAGTTAACAAAGTTAACAAGGGTAACCTTGTTAATCTGGAGGGACATTTGGGTAAATTAATTAGAATGATTTCGGAAAACGGCGGCGTGGTTGTGTATGCTGTCGACTCAACCGATATAGTGTCGTTTATGGAAAACCGACATAAAACTTCCGCGACCGCTTCGGCGGCTCTTGGAAGACTTCTAACCGCGGCTTCGCTTATGGGTTCTATGCAAAAAAGCGACAAAGAAAGCATGACGGTTAGAATTAAAGCCGATGGTTCGGCGGGTTCGTTGGTGGCGGTTAGCGACTACTTGGGTAATGTGAGGGGATACGTTGAAAATCCGATGGCGGATGCACCGATCAACCCAAAAACAAACAAATTAGATGTTGCCGGAATTGTTGGTACAACAGGGTCGTTATACATTATTAAAGACTTAGGGCTTAAAGAACCATATGTTGGAATGGTTCCGATTGTGAGCGGAGAGATAGCAGAGGATATTACAAGCTATTATGCGAACAGCCAACAGGTGCCGACAGTTTGCGCGCTTGGCGTTCTTGTCAATCCGGATCTTAGCATTAAAAAAGCGGGTGGGTTTATTCTTCAATTACTCCCCGGAGCAACAGAGCAAGAGATTGAACTAATTGAAAGAAACATTGCGAAGGTTGGAAGTGTAACCGAACTGCTTGACGGCGGAACAGATATCGAAGAGATAGCAAAGCTTACTCTTGATGGTTTTAACCCGCAGCTTTTGAATTCATATGATGTTGAATACAAATGTCTTTGCAGCCGTGAAAAGACTCTTGGAATGCTTAAAACTCTTGGTCAAGATGAGCTTTCCGAGATGGCAAACGATGAAAAACAAACTGAGGTTGTTTGTAATTTTTGTATGGAAAAATATCTTTTTTCAAAACAAGAGATGTTAGACCTTGTTGAGGGAATTCAAAAATAACTAGACCTGTAAGTGGTTGCAAATAATTAAAATAATAAATAGGGAACAGTGGTTGACTTATTAGACAAGTCAGGACTGTTCCCTATATTTATTTTAATCTTATGTAATTTCGCCATGTGGCGTTGTGCTAGATATTAAGGTCGCGCTTTTTAAAAAGCAAACTTCCAACTATGGCGAACATAACTAAAAGAAAAAGATATATCGCCAGTGAAATCAAAGTTTGGGTATCATATGCCACGGCATTTTCGGGACCGAAAAGCTCAAGTGGACTTAGATATTTCAGAAAATCTCCGTTTTCCCCCAAGAGCTTTGAAAGAAAACCAAACATATAGGTTCCAAAAACAACCCCACTTGAAACGGCTCCGACAGATATTTTGGTCGTAGCTCCGGCAAAGCCGAAAGCTAATGTTCCGAAAAAGAAAGGAGAAAAGCTTGAAATATCTGAAATTAGAAAAAATTCATACAAAACAAACGTTTCACCACCTACGAGATATCCGAAAATCAATGCACAAACTACTCCGCTAAACAATACAAACAAAATGGAGATTAAAAGAACGATGTATTTTGAAAAATATATCTCGCCTCTTGTGACGCTGAGTGAATTTAAAAGTTCGATAGTTTTGTTTTTTTCATCTTTTTGTATTAAGCTAGCGCCCAGTGTTGCGGCAAAAACAGAGATTGCTATTAAAACTAAATTAAATATCATTCCAAAGTAGATTATATAGTTGTCAACACTTGAAAAGTCTTCCATGCTGAAAAACTGCATAAGTTCTTTTGGCATAGTTTCAAACACATCGGTTGCCATATCTTTTATACTTGGAAACAGCGCCATATATAAAGTCATAAAAGCAAATATGACGACAGACCAGACGATGATGAATTTTTTGTTGATGCCAAGATAAAATTTAATAATCCTAATCATGTTGGAGGTTGTTTGGTTTTTCATTGTTGTTCCTCCTTGTAATATTTAATAAAATCTTCCGTTATAGTTTTTGTCTTGATCTCGATATCGGAAAGTTCCAGTTTATGAAGATTTTCAATAAGGTCGTTAACATCTCCGTCAAAATCATAAGCCTTGCTTTCTCCGTTAGAATTTATGTAAGAGACCTGTTTAGTTTTAGATTTTTTGACGGTTTTCATGTCGACAACATCTATAATCTTTCCGTCTTTGATTATTGCAACTCTGTCGCAATAGTTTTCGACTTCGGACAGATTGTGGCTTGAAAGGAAAACAGTAACCCCTTTTTTCTTTTTCTTTAATATCATATCGAAAAATTTCTTTTGCATAAGAGGGTCGAGTCCGCTTGTCGGCTCATCTAAAATTAAAACTTCGCAAGGCTTTAAAAGCGCACAGATTATCGAAACCTTTTTTTTGTTTCCGAGGCTCATCTCGGAAATTTTTTTGTGTAAATCCAATTCAAAATAATCCGAAAGATGTTTAATTTTAAACGCGCTAACCCCTGAAAAACCCGCTACAAACTTTAAAAGTTCAATAGATGTAACTCCTTCATAAACCCCAAATTCAGATGGCATGTAAGAAACTATCTGTTTCAATTGTTTGGTTTCACTGACACAATCAAGACCACTTATATTAAGCGTTCCCGATGTTGGAAAGATCATGTTTAACATTGCTCGAATAGTTGTGCTTTTACCCGCTCCGTTTTTGCCGACAAATCCAAAAATCTCTCCCTTTTGAACTTCAAAAGAAATATCGTCCACCGCAAGAAAATCACCATATTTCTTTGAAAAATTATTAACCGATATCATAAATAACCCCCTTGCTTTGTTTTGCTTTATTTTTGCTTTATTTTCTATTAATTAAACTATACTTCAACTAAACGCTATAGTCAATATAATACGTTAAACTTTTAATGTGTTTATTTATATAATATTTGTTCCAAATATTATATAAATTCGCCATGTGGCTTTGCCACGGCAATTAAAATCTAAATGCGCCTGCCAAAGGCAGATGCGCAATATAAATAATCCTGCGGATTATTTATATAATCTCTGCCTTACGGCAGAGCTCTTTGAAATAATCCTGCGGATTATTTATTAAAAGTTTTGTTCTAAAAACTAATTTATGATAATACAATTTAACAAACGAAAAAAACGAGGACTTAAAATGGGGACAAGCGGACTTTACGAGGTGTCTTTGTATCTTCCAAACAGAATAAAAACAGCTTTAAACAACGTGTCAAACGACGTTGCAAATTCGGTTACAGAAATAAGGCTTCGAGCAGGAAAACCGTTGATCCTTGAAACGTTCAAAAAAAAGTATTTTCTATGTTTAATGGGAGAGTCGTATATAGACAGCAAACAGAACATAGTTGTAACGCGAGATGAGGTTGAACAGGTGTTTGTTAAACTTTGTGAAAGTTCGGTTTATAGTTACAAAACAGAAATTTCAAACGGTTTTATAACGATTAAAAACGGACATCGCGTCGGAGTTGTCGGAACGATTTATGCACAAAACAACCCACAGATGTTTTGTAGTTTGAACATAAGAATAGCAAGGGAACATGTTGGATCGGGACAACCGATTGCAAAAATTCTTATAAACAAAGACAAGTTCTCGCTTTTAATCGTCGGACAGCCGCTAACGGGAAAAACAACCGTTTTACGTGACGTTGTTAGAATTTTAGCTTCAAGCCCAACAAATAAAAAGATAGCACTAATTGATGAGCGTTATGAAATTGCGGCATGTCACAAAGGAGTTGAAACAAAAAATCTCGGAGTTCACACCGATGTTTTAAACGGTTATAGCCGAACAAAAGGTTTTGAAATAGCGACAAGAACGTTGTCGCCCGATATTATTGCATGTGACGAGATAGGTTCGCGCGACGATGTTAATGCGGTTATCTTGGCAAAACACTCGGGTATTGACGTAATCGCTACGGTTCATGCAAAAGACAAAAACGATATTATCATTAATCCCAGCATTAGAGAGTTGATATATAACCAATGTTTTGATTATATTTGTTTTCTTGAAAAAGGGGAGCGACCCGGTCGTATAAAAGAAATAGTGGGGGCGGACAAGATAGATGAAGATAACGGGAGTTTTTTTGGTGGCGACAGCTTGTTTTTTTCTGGGCATGATGATATATAACTCGAAAAAACAAGAGATTTTCGCAATAGAAACATTAATCTTTTTTCTTCAAGATATATCTTCTGAAATTTCGTTTCTCTATACTCCACTTATAAGTATTATAACTAAGCTTTCGCACGAAACGAGATATACAAAGCTTGATTTTTTAATTGTTAACGAGAATGACAAGTATTTAAACAGAACTCTTTTTGAGGGATTTCAAAAAAGCGAGTTTATTAAACTTCTTGAAACTTCGGAAAAAGCTGTCGTTTTTGAACTGTTTAAAACGCTTGGTAACGATGTCTGTGAGATAGAGATAAACAAACTTGAATATGCGATATTAAAACTTAAAAAGGCGTTAGATTTAAAAAAAGAATTTCTAAAAAATAAAAATGGATACTATCAAACAGTTTGCGTGTTAATTGGGGCTGTTATCTGCTTGATTTTGATATAAAAGGATGTAAGTAACGAAAGGACAGTTAAACGATGGATTTTACCATTATATTTAAGATAGCCGCTATGGGGATTGTTATCGGCGTACTTAATCAAGTTCTTGCAAAAGCAGGCAAAGAAGAACAAGCTTTTTTGGTGACTCTTTCGGGGGTTGTGTTTGTTTTGCTTTTATTAATTCCCGAGATAAATCGGTTGTTTGAAACTATCACACAGCTTTTCGGGTTTTAACACATGGATAAAACATTTTTAGTTATCGTCTCGTTTGCAATAGTTTCAACAATACTTATTGCTATCGTGAAACAAACAAACGTCGAATTTGGATTTCTTGTTTTAATAGCAAGCGGAACCTTGATTTTGTTTTTGATAATAGAACTGCTAGCGCCTGTTGTGGGTTTTGTTCAAACGTTAAGCGATACTATAAACTTTTCCAACTTTGACATTGTCTTAAAAGTAGTTGCGATAGCGTTTATCGCCGATATAGCGGAGGGGATTTGTATTGACTGTGGACAAACGGCAAACGCAAAAAAGGTTAGCATTGCGGCGAGGCTTACAATAATTGTTGTTGCAATTCCTCTGTTTAATTCTATTATTGTTTTTGTAAAAGGATTGGTGGAGTAGTGGGGAAAGTTATTAAAGTATCTGTGTGTTTTGTGATTATTGCGTTTGGTATAGGATTTTTTTTACCTAAAACAACCGCGGCACCCGACGAGATTGAACAACAAATTTTCGCCACGGCAAACGATGAGGTTTTGGAGCTAATGCCAAATTCATATTCGTCTGTGATTTCAAATCAAGACGAGGACAATGTGGAGCAAAATGTTATTTTAAATCTTAAAGGGGTGTTGTTTACCACATTAAACGATATAACTCAAAACTTATCGTCACCGATACGGCTTATTTCGTCGATAGTCGGGATACTTGTGCTTAGCATAGCGATTAACTCGTTTGAGGGAAAAACGGTTTCAAGCAACATTGTCGGGTTTGTTTATTCGCTGAGTGTCGCAACGATAGTCATAGTGAACATAAGCGGTTTTTTTGATGTTGTAAAATCTACCATCGAAGCTTCAGACAGGTTTTGTACAGATTTTTTGGCGGTTTATTCCGGGGTTTTAGTTTCCGCCGGAGCTGTGTCAACTTCAGCGGTATTTGGCGGAATAATGATAGCGTGTTCTAAGTTGTTTTCGTCAATCACGGTAGGTGCTTTGTCGCCGATTAATGGCGTTTTGCTTGGAGTTTCCGTTTCAAAAGGAAGCGACGAAATCGGAATAACAAAGCTAGTCGATGCCGGAAAAAAGTTTGTTATATTTGCAATTACAATTTGTACAGCCGTAGTAATTGCGGTTGCAAAACTACAAGTTTCAATCTCGTCGGCTGTGGACACCGCAAGCATAAAAGCCGGAAAATATATCGTTGGTACCGCGATACCAATCGTTGGGTCGTCCGTTTCGGGGGCTATGGGAACGGTGTCAAGCGGACTTGTTACCGCAAAAAACGGAGTTGGAATAACAGGTATAACAATTATTACATCAATTTTTCTTCCGGTAATTATCCAAGGGGTTGTGCTTGTTCTTGCGTTAAAGATCTGCGAGGGGTTTGCATACGCGGTATCAAACAGTTCGGTTGAAACGACGCTTGGTTGTTTGAGAAGTTGTATAGAGATAAACATCGCGCTTGTGGTTTCATATTTTTTAATAGTGGTTTTTTCGATTTCATCGGTTGTTTCTTTTTACAGTTAAACTGTTTTGTTGAAAAGGTGGGTAAAAGTTTGGACATTAAGACATACGGAATTTCGCTGGTGACGGCGTCGATAATGCTTACGGTAGTCTTGTTGATAAGCAAAAACAGCAGTAGTTATTTCGTGGTAAAATCGGTTGTTAGTGTTGCTTTTTTATCGTTTGTTTTGTTTCCGGTCATAGGCGAGTTAAACGAGTTTTCTCGCGACTACGAGGATTATTTTAAACTTGAATATCAAGAGATTAACGACGAAATTAAACAACTAACCGAACAAAATGCTCTTAGCTCCGCTTACGATATTGTTGTTAGGCAACTGGAGTTAAACGAAATTGATTTTTTTGAAATCGAAATCGATGTTTACACAAACGAACAAAATCTTATTGAACTTAAAGATATTACGGTTTATATACAAAACGAAGCCGAAATTTTAAAAGCAAAGAGCATTTTAGACGGAATATTTTTAATCGAAACGAATATATATTTTAGAAATACTGTAGTTGATTGATTATTAACGTAAAACATAAAGAGGAATATTATATGACAGAAAAACATAAAGAAACGGTTAACGAATATCTTGAAAAGGCAAAGAAATATAAATATATTCTGGCCGTTATAGCGGTTGGAATTTTGCTTTTAAGCGTTAACGTAAGCCCTAACCAAACAGAAAACGAAACGGCAAATTCTTCAGACGAGCAAGATCAAAACAACCAAGTGGTTGAAAATCTTGAACAAAAATTAACTGAACTTTTAAGCTCTATCGACGGGGTTGGCGAGATCAAAGTTATGATAACGCTTGAATCTTCAAAGGAATATATCTACGCAAGCGAACAAAAGACGACACACGACCAATCAGATGAAACTTCATATAAACAAGACAGCGAAACTAACATAATAATTGTTGACAACCAAGAGGGGAAATCCGCAATACCTATAAAAGTTAATGAACCTAGCATTAAAGGAGTTGCGATTGTTTGCGAGGGCGCAAACGATATAATGGTTAAATCTTCGGTAATAGAAGCTACAAAATCCGTTCTTGGGATAGGATCAAACAGAATTAGTGTAAGTTTAATGAATTAAACAACACATCTTTGAATAGAATTATTAAAAAAGAGAGGATTTACTTTTATGAAAAAAAAGATAGGCGTAAGTAGAGTTGTAACGCTTGCAACTCTTTTTGTTGCCCTTGCATTGGCGATGTATTTAAACTGGAGATTTACCGATAGCCAGTTTAGGGGACTTATAGCCACAGAAGTTTCAAACACCGTAGAAACCGAAACGATTGAAGAGACAAAGGAAATGGAGGACGACGAACAGTATGAAGAGATAGCAAAAAACTATGGAGACGCTGAGTTTGTCTCCAAAATTTCAACCGATCTTAGCAAAAACGAATTTTTTGAAAGCGCTAGAATAAGCCGTTCCGAAGCGCGAGACTCGGCGATTGATCTTGCAAACCAAGCACTAATGCAACCGGAAATCACAAAAGAAGAACGAGAACTTCTTGCAAACAACCTTTCCGAAATATCTAAAAATACTGCGCTTGAAAGCAATATCGAAAGTATAGTTGTTGCAAAAGGTTTTTATGATTGTGTAACGTTTATAAACGACGACACCGCAAAAGTCATTGTTGCAATGAACGAGGGAGAGCTGGACGAAACCGAGGTTTCAAAGATTGTCGAGGTTATTGTTAGCGAAACAGAAATAAAACCGAGCAATATTAGTGTGGTTGAAGTAAAATAAGGTTGTTAAAATTAAAAATTAATGGTATAATAATTGCATTAATATACACATTAGTATTTCTAGTGTTTAATAATGAAAGGGCGAACAATGGAAAAAGACAATAACCTTAACTCATATAACGGAAATTACATTGGAAACATGAAGATATCAAAAGATGTAATAGCAACTGCCGCGAAACTTGCGACACTTGAAATCGACGGTGTTAACTCGGTTTCAACCCCAAAAGTCGGCATGAAAGGTATCATTAACAAAGTTAATCATAAAAAGCCGGTTAAAGTTGAGCTTTTAGACGATGTGTTGTCTATCGAAATTTCGGTTATAGTTGATGAAGATGTTAACATACCTAAAGTTTGCGAAACGGTTCAACAAAACATAAAAAGCTCTGTACAAAGCATGACGGGGCTTGCTGTTTCCAACGTTGATGTTGTAGTGTGTGGAATTTCCGAAATCGAAAAGGTCGGCGAATAGCCCGATATAATAACCCTCCTTTGTTTTTTTGGAGGGTATTTTGTTTTATCGATATCAAAAAGTCGGAGAGAAAAAATGAACAGACGAGAATCAAGGGAATCTGCATTTAAGATGGCTTTTCCGCTTAGTCTTTACGAAAACTTAACGTCGGACGAATACATAGAGGCGTTGAAAGAAACGGACGAGATTAAGATTGATGAGTTTTCGGAAAAACTTTTTAGGGAAACTAACGATAATTTAAGTATCATAGATAGTTTAATTGAAAAAAGTCTTAAAGATTGGCAGATTTCAAGAATACCCAAAGTATCGCTCGCGGTACTTAGGATTAGTGTTGCCCAGCTTTGCTATATGAAAGAGATTGGCGATAGCGTTGTTATAAATGAAGCGGTTGAACTAACAAAAAAATATGGCGGCGATGACGACTATTCTTTTGTTAACGGTTCGCTTAGGACAATAAACGAGCTAGTGAATAATAATGATGAAACATGATTTGTTTCTTGGCATTGACACAAGCAACTACGCAACAAGTTTGTCCGTTTTTGACAAACAGAAAGATCTTCCGTTAGTACAGTTAAAGCAATTTTTAAAGGTAAAAGAAAATAGTGTCGGTTTAAGACAAAGCGATGCTGTTTTTTTGCATCTGAAAAATTTTTCAAAACTTTATTCTGAGCTTTGTGAAACAGTTGACATAAAGAAAATTAAAGCGGTCGGTGTTTCGGTTAGACCTCGTGACGTAAAGGGTTCTTATATGCCTTGTTTTGTCGCGGGAGAAACGTTTGCAAAAACAATTGCAACCACGCTTGACGTTGAGTTGTTTGAGTTCTCGCATCAACTCGGACATGTAGCCGCGGCACGATATGGTTCGGGTGTTTGTTCAAACAATTTCTTTTGTTTTCATGTTTCGGGCGGAACGTTTGATCTTTTGTATTGTAATGATTATAGTGACAACGAAAAAAGGAGTTTAACGTTAAAGGCGACTTCGCTTGACGTACACGCGGGTCAACTTGTGGACAGGCTTGGCATAAAGTTTGGGTTTACATTTCCGTGTGGAGAACAAGTTTCGGCGGCGGCACAACAGGAAACCGAAGACATTAAAATTCCAAAACCGTCGTTAAAATGTGAAAATGCGAATCTTTCCGGAATTGAAAATAGATGTTTAAAGCTTATTGAAGACGGAAAAAGCAAAGAATATGTATCGAAGTTTTGCCTTTTAAGCATTGCCGATACTATAGTAGAGATGACTAAAATTTCAAACCCGGAAAACCTTGCAACTGTTTTTGCGGGCGGAGTTATGTGTAGCGAAACAGTTAAAGAAAGGATAATAAAAAGCGGAATAGAGGCTCGTTTTTGCGAGCCGTGCTACTCGTCAGACAACGCCGTTGGGGTTGCCTTGCTTGCCGCAAACAGTTTTAATTAAGATATGACAAACTCAGTTTCAGTTTCACAATTAAATAGATATGTTAAATTTTTGCTTGACTCGGACGAAAAGATAAAAAATATCTGGGTCGAGGGAGAGATCTCGAACTATGTTTTAAACCAAACTTCGGGACACGCCTACTTTTCGCTTAAAGACAGCGAGGCGTCTATTAAATGTGTTTTGTTTAAAGGAAGTTCCTATAAAGTTAAATTTATACCTGAAAACGGGATGAAGGTCTTGGTTTACTGCTCCGTTTCGTTATACGAAAGGGACGGGGCGTTTCAAGTCATTGTTACGGACATGGTTCCAAAAGGCGCGGGGGAACTTAACGCAAACTTTGAAAAATTAAAGCAAAAACTTTTGAGCGAAGGTTTTTTTGAACAAAGTCAAAAACGCCCTATAATGAAGTTTCCAAAAAAAATAGCAGTAATAACAAGCGGCAGTGGAGCCGCGTTTAAAGATATCGTAAGCGTTGTTGAAAGACGGTATCCTATAGTAAAATTATTGCTTATTCCCGCAAGCGTTCAAGGCGTTTTTGCGGAACAAAGTATACTTGACGCTATTGATACCGTAAACAATATGAAGGATATTGATACGGTAATAATTGCGCGAGGCGGTGGTTCAAAAGAAGACCTTTTTGTTTTTAACAGCGAAAAGATTGTCCGAAAAGCCGCAACCCTTAGGGCGTCTTTCATATCGGCAGTAGGACACGAGATAGACTACACGCTTTTAGACTATGCAAGCGACTTAAGAGTTCCGACGCCGTCTGCCGCCGCCGAAGTCGCCGTTCCCGACATGAATGTAATTTTGCAGACAATAAAAGGGTATAATACTTTAAATGCGAACAATATAAACAAAAAGATCGACAGCAGCCTTGATAGCTTTAAGCCGATTTTAAAGAATATTTCGAGATCGGTAGAAAGAAAAATTGCGATATCAATTGCAAAGGTAGATTATTTAGTTGAAAAAAACAAAGACAGAATTGAACGGGTTTTTCAAAACAAGATAGATTCGGTCGTTTATGTTAACTCAAGGATAAACGATTTGGGGCCTCTTAAAACGCTTAACCGCGGATTTGCGGCAATTAGCAAAAATGGGATTAGAATTAAGAGTGTTGGACAGATAAATGTTAGCGATAAAATAGATGTTTCGTTAAGCGACGGAAATCTAAGCTGTTTAGTAGACGAGATAAAAGCAGAGAAGATTGAAGATTAAATTTTCAATCAAGGAAGGTATTAGAAAAATATGAAAAATGGATTTAATCTTGAAAAAGCACTTAAGAGAATGGAACAGATAGCGACACTTTTGGAGGATCAAGAGATATCGCTTGATGATTCGATAAAACTATATAAAGAAGCTACAGAGCTTGCGGCTAGAAGTAGCGAATACATAACAAATGCAAAGCTTATGGTAGAGGAATTTTCTGCCGGTCATACTTCAGACAATGCAATACAAAAACAAAAACAAAAAGAAACCGAATAGAAATTTTAAGAGGCGTTAAAAAAATGGAGTTTAAACTTAATTACGACCGATACAGAAACGATATCGAACAGTATCTTGACGGAATATTAAACGATTATCACGTTGACGATTGTGTGATACTGGACGCGATGAAATATAGTTTGTTAGGTGGGGGGAAACGTGTTCGCGCCGTGCTTGTGCAGGCGGTTTGTGACATGCTTTGCAAAAATCACAAAAGTGCAATTCCGGCGGCTGCGGCGGTTGAGATGCTCCACTGTTATTCGCTTATCCATGACGACCTGCCTTGCATGGACGACGACGAGATGAGACGCGGGAAACCCTCTTGTCATGTTGCTTTTGGCGAGGCGGCGGCACTTTTGACGGGGGACGCGCTTCTCACCATGGCGTTTGAGATGTTGTCTAACGTTCCAAACAGCGAACATTCAAAGATGTGTGCGAGAACCCTTTCGGTTGGCGCCGGATTTTTGGGTATGATACGCGGACAAGAGCTTGACTTGAAACTTACAAGTCACAAACAAGACGAAAATCTTTTAAATCAAATCCATCAAAACAAAACGAGTAAGCTTATCCAAGCAAGCGTTGTAATGGGGGCAATTTGTGGCGGAGCACAACAAAAACAGATAGATGTGTTAGATGAATATGCGAAGGACATTGGACTAGTGTTCCAAATTGTTGACGATATTCTCGATTGCACCTCAACAGAACAACAGCTTGGCAAGCCGATTAACAGCGACACCCAAAATGAAAAGCTTACGTTTGTTTCAATTTACGGGCTTGAACAATCGAGAAAAAAAGCCGAAGATATAACAAAAAAAGCGATTTTAAATCTTAAAAACAACTTTAATGACGATGCCGATTTTCTTTGTGATTTCGCTCAGTCGTTGCTTGAAAGAACAAATTAAATGATAAAGAAAGGTGATTGAATGATGCTTAACGACATAAATTCACCTAAAGATATAAAAAAATTAACGATTGCACAACTGGAACAACTTTGTTCCGAAATTAGGGTAAAACTTATAGATACCGTTGCGGAAAATGGCGGACATTTTGCGTCTAACCTTGGCGTGGTTGAACTTACAACAGCGCTACATTTTGTGTTTGATATTCCAAAAGATACGTTGATTTTTGATGTTGGTCATCAATGTTATACCCATAAACTTTTAACCGGAAGAAACAAAGAGTTTTCAACTCTACGCAAAACGGGAGGAATTTCGGGTTTCACAAGACCTACCGAAAGCGAATTTGACACATTTATCGCCGGACACAGCAGCACCTCTCTTTCAAGCGCAATAGGAATTGCAAGGGCAAAACAACTTTCGGGAGATAACTCAAAGGTTATTGCGCTTATAGGCGACGGAGCGTTTACCAACGGAATGGTGTACGAGGCAATAAATAACATAGATAAGAGTTTAAAAAACCTTATCGTCATATTAAACGATAACACGATGTCGATATCGAAAAATGTCGGTTCAATCTCAAGATATCTGTTTAAACTTAGAACCGGTTCTAAATATTCCGGAATAAAAAGATTTATCGAGAAAAAACTCGAGAGTATACCAAAAATAGGCGAAAGTCTTACGTTTAACTTAAAAAAATACAAACAAAACCTTAGACGTGCGGTTTACCATGGGGAGCTGTTTGAAGAACTCGGGTTTAACTATTTTGGGACTGTGGACGGCCACAACCTTTCTGAACTCAGACGTATATTAATAAATGCAAAAGACAGCATAGACGGGCCTTTGCTTATACATGTTGTAACACAAAAAGGCCAAGGATATGCTTATGCCGAACAAAACCCCGGGGCATACCATGGAGTTGGAAACTTTGACATTGAATTCGGAAACCCCGACATAATCGAAACCGATTGTTTTTCAAACGTGTTCGGTAAAAAACTTGTTGAGATTTCAAAAGAAAATCAAAAGATTTGCGCGATAACCGCCGCCATGAAATACGCTACCGGCCTTGGGTTTTTCTACAAAACTTTTAAACCGAGATTTTTCGATGTCGGAATATGCGAAGGTCACGCAATAACGTTTGCCGGAGGGCTTGCAAAGGGTGGATATAAGCCGGTTTTTGCGGTTTATTCGACATTTTTACAACGCGGATACGATCAACTTTTCCACGATATAATTCTTGACGATATCGACTTTCTTGTTTGTGTCGACCGTGCCGGAATAGTAGGGGACGACGGAGAAACACACCAAGGTATCTTTGATGCCGCGTTTTTAAGCCAACTCGGCTTTTATCTCGTATCCCCTTCAAACTATGACGAACTTGAATATTGGCTTGAAAAACTATGTAAGATGAATGTTCCAAGGGCTATTAGATACCCGAGAGGAACGGAAGATTTTAAAATCTGCGAGTATAAAGCGACAGGCGAAAACTTTGATTTAATTAAAGATGATAAAAAAAGCGATAGTTTGATTATTACGTACGGAAGAAGTTTTGCCGAGGCGGTTAAAGCAAAAGAAATGTTAAAGCAACAAGCAAAAATAGTAGATATTTTAAAACTAAATGTAATTTCGCCGATAGATCTAAAAACTATTGAAATAATAAAACAGTATAAACAAGTTTATTTCTTTGAAGAAGGCATAAAATCGGGCGGAATAGGTATGCAGTTTATGTCGCTTTTAGGCGAGTTTGATGGAAAATTCGACCTTGTTGCGATTGAAGATGTGTCGGTTAAACAAGCCTCAGTAGCCGAAACACTTGATAATCTAGGACTTTCGGCTAAGGCGATGGTTAAAAAGATAGCGGGGAAATCTTGACTTGAAAAAGAGACTTGATGTTTTGATTTTTGAAAAACAACTAACCGAATCAAGAGAAAAGGCAAAAGCTTTAATAATGGCGGGGGTTGTTTTTGTTGACGGTCAAAAGGCGGACAAGGCCGGCGAACAATATCTTGACGACGCTGAAATCGAAATTAAATCAAACCCGATTAAATATGTAAGCCGCGGAGGTTTGAAGCTTGAAAAAGCTATCGAGCTTTGGGACATAGATTTAAAGCAAAAGATTTGCGCGGATATTGGGGCATCGACGGGAGGGTTTTCCGACTGTATGCTTCAAAATGGTGCAAAAAAAGTATATGCCGTTGATGTTGGGTATGGTCAATTAGCTTGGAAGATAAGGAGCGACGAAAGAGTTACGGTTTTAGACAGGACAAACGCAAGATATCTGTCGCCCGAAATAATCTCCGAATCGGTTGATTTTTTTAGTGTCGACGTTTCGTTTATCTCGCTTAAACTTATTCTTCCGGCGCTTAAAAGTATCGTATCAAACCAAGGTTTTGGGATATGCCTTATAAAACCACAGTTTGAAGCCGGCAAAGATAAGGTTGGGAAAAACGGAGTTGTTCGTGAAAAATCCGATCATATCGAGGTTATTGAAAATGTATTTACTTATATAAATGATAATTCTTTTTACATACAAAACTTAACCTTTTCCCCTATAAAAGGTCCCGAGGGGAACATTGAGTATCTTGTTTTGATATCTAAAACAGAAAGCCTTGACGACGTGGATATAAACAAAATAGTAGACCTTGCGCATAATGATTTAAAGGAAAAAACGCTATGATTTTTTATGTTGTTTTCAATCCATTATATGACAACCAAAACGTTATTTTTTTCGAGAGCTTTTCAAAAAAAATTAATGAACTCGGACACCAAGTTATTGCAAACGATGAAATTAAACAGCATATTCCTTTTAAACAGATAGAGTTTTTTGACGACTTAACGTGTAGAGAACGATGTGATATGGTGGTCTCGATTGGTGGAGACGGAACGTTTTTGCATAACTCGAGAATTGCGATAGCATCTAACAAACCGATACTCGGAATAAACGCCGGGCGAATTGGGTTTCTTTGTGCGTTCGAGGCGAAAGAGATAAACGATATTACAAAAAACGATATAGAGGAACTTTTTGTTGAAAGCAGAATGTTGCTTGAAACAAATTTTGGCAACGAAAATTTTGACGGACTCGCGTTGAACGACATAACGTTTTATAAAGGCGCGGTTTCAAAAACCACCGAATTTTCAATCTTGTGTGACGGAAAGATGGTTGCGGAATATCGCGCAGACGGCTTGATAGTTTCCACCCCAACCGGTTCAACCGCCTATTCGCTTTCAGCGGGAGGACCAATTGTCCAGCCTTCTATAGAACTTATACTTCTAACGCCAATCTGCGCACATTCGCTTTTTTCAAGAAGTATTGCGATACCGCCCAACGGCGTTATAACTATTAGGCCAAAGGCAAGAAATCGCGAGGGACTTCTTGTGTCGAACGATAGCGAACAATCGCGACAGGTTCCGTCTTTTAATGATGTTTTGGTTAGAAAGAGCAAAAAAAATGTATTAATTGCTGTGTCTCCAAAGAGGGACTATTACAAGATGCTTAGAACGCGTATATCTAATAGCGATTAATTTTAAAAACTCCGCCTTGTAGCGGAGCTTATGCAATTTGATAAAAAAATAAAAAGAAAGGAAGGTAAAAGGTTGAAAGTTAGAAGACATTCAAAGATATTTGAGCTTATTAAAGAACATTCGATTTCAACCCAAGAGGAGCTTCAAAGTCTCCTTAAACAAAGCGGATTTAACGTCACACAGGCCACAGTTTCAAGGGATATAAAGGAACTTCGCCTTGGAAAAACACTTGATGCGGGAGGGAATTATTTCTATCGCGTTACTAGTTCTGAAAGCTCAAACAACAACGAAAAGTTTATCACTATCTTTAAAGAATCGGTTGTGTCTATTTCGGTTTGTGGCAATCTTTTGGTTGTAAAATGTATGATAGGAATGGGGAACGCCGCTTGTGCCGCACTTGACTCAATGGGGTATGACGAAGTTGTCGGAACGATAGCCGGAGACGACACAATATTTGTTGCGGTCAAAAATGAAACCATAGGCGAACAGTTACTTAACAAGCTAAATTTAGAGATGCTTGGAAAATAAAATAGTATCTATCTGCGGTGGAGCTATCTAAAATGTTTATTAACTAGCTTTACTCGCTGTTTTGTACTTTGAACCAAAACCAAAGTATCTATTTAACTTTGGATTTTTAACTTTGTGGATTATTATAATAAGGAAAGTATGGTTGTGAAAACATGTTAAAACAACTAAACATAGAAAATGTAGCCGTGATTGAAAAAGCAACGGTAGATTTTTCAGACGGGCTTAACATCCTTACAGGCGAAACCGGCGCCGGAAAATCTATCTTAATTGATTCGATAAACGCTATTTTAGGGAACAGGACATCTAAAGAAATTGTTAGAAACGGAGCGGAAAGAGCAACCATTTGGGCATCTTTTGTAAGTTATAACGCTTCTATTAACAACGTTTTAGAGCAGTCGTCCTATCCCGTCGAAGACGAACTTTTTATATATCGAGAGATAACGGCGGACGGCAAAAGTATCTGTCGCGTAAACAATCGCCCGGCAACGGCGGCTTTTGTTAGGGAAGTTTGTTCTGCACTTATTAATATCCACGGTCAACATGACAACCAGATACTTTTAAACGCCGAAAAACATATAGAGGTTTTTGATAATTTTGCCGAACTGGTTGAGCTTAAAAAAGATTATCAACAAGATTTTAAACGGTTAGTTTTGATAAAAAAAGAGATAGAACAACTTTCGCTGGACGATCAACAAAAAACAAAGAAAAAAGAGCTTTTAAGCTATCAAATTGATGAGATAGAAAAAGCTTGTCTTGAACCAAGCGAAGAACAGGTTTTGACTGAAAAGCGAAATTTAATAAGAAATTCCGAAAATCTAATTTCTTCAATCTCGGCGGCACATGGCGCGCTTTCTAATTCGGACGAAATCTCAAGCGCGTGTGACTTGTTGTATACCGCGGTTAATTCTCTTGAAGCGGTTTCGGGAGTTTCGGACGAGCTACTCGCGACATATAACAGGTTAAACGAGGCTTATTATTCGGTTCGGGATATTTCGGACGAGCTTTCGGATATGATAGATAGGTTTGAGTTTAATCCGCTTGAACTTGAAGAAACGGAACAACGCCTTGACGTCATATATAATCTTAAAAGAAAATATGGCGATTCGATTCAAGCGATACTTGAAAACCTTGAACAACAAAAAAAGGACCTTAACGATATAGACCAAAGCGACGAACGACTTGAAACGCTTAAAGTTGAGTATAAATCTTTGCTTTCTGTCGTAACCGAAAAGGGCGGGGAACTCAGCGAGCAAAGAAAGCAAAAGAGTATTTTGTTTTGTGAAAAAATAATATCAGAACTACAGTTTCTTAACATGCCGGGGGTTGTTTTTACCGTTTCAATAAATCAATCTAAACTTACGATAAACGGAATTGATGAAGTTGAGTTTTTAATTTCGACCAATCCGGGAGAACCGCCAAAACCGCTTTCAAAGATAGCGTCGGGCGGAGAGCTTTCAAGAATTATGCTTGCAATTAAAAATGCGTTAGCGGACAAAGACGAGATAGACAGCCTTATATTTGACGAAATAGACACAGGAATTAGCGGAGTTTCGGCAAACAGGGTTGGGCGAAAACTTCTTGAAGTTTCCGCTTCTCGCCAGACTATCTGTGTAACACATTCCGCCGGCGTTGCATCTTATGCTAATAGACACATGAAGATTGAGAAAAATGTAAACGACGGAAAAACCTACACCGATATATCTTTGCTTGATGAGCAACAACGCAAGTATGAACTTGCTAGGATTATTTCGGGGGACAATATAACCGAAACCTCGCTTAAAAACGCCGAGGAGCTAATAGAAACGGCGGCCGCAAACTGCTTATAGACGTAAAATCGACTGAATAATTAACGCTTTTTAGGAGGTCATTATGGATTTAACCAATCTTTGGTTTGCTTTTGCTTTGACGTTGTTTGCGGGACTTTCAACGGGAATAGGAAGCTTGCTTTCGCTTTTTGCAAAAAAAACCAACACAAAGTTTTTATCTGTTGCCCTTGGATTTTCGGCGGGTATAATGATCTATGTCTCGTTTGTCGAGATTTTCCCAAAAGCGCTCGAGTCGTTGACATCGGCGGTTGGAGAGGTTAGGGGAGCGTGGCTTACCGCTTCCGGGTTCTTTTTCGGTATGATAGTTATTGCGTTGATAGATAAACTTATACCGACTATGGGAAACCCACATTCAACACACACCGTCGAGGAACTTGACGGGAACGACAGCCACCACAAAGAAAACCTTATGAGAATGGGAGTATTAACCGCTGTCGCAATTGCTATACATAACTTCCCCGAAGGTTTAGCGACGTTCACCGCCGCACTGGACGACCCGCAAACGGGCGTAGCGATAGCATTGGCAGTCGCTATACATAACATTCCCGAGGGAATAGCGGTTGCTGTCCCAATATTTTACGCAACGGGGGACAGAAAAAAAGCGTTTAAACTTTCGTTTCTTTCGGGTCTTTCGGAACCGCTTGGAGCGATAATTGGATTTTTCTTACTTTTCAATTTTTTCAACGACGCTATGTTTGGGTTTATCTTTGCGAGCGTTGCCGGAATAATGGTGTTTATAAGCCTTGACGAACTGTTGCCGTCCGCAAGGGAATATGGCGAGAGCCACCTGTCTATCTATGGAATGATGGCCGGAATGGCGGTGATGGCGCTGAGTTTGCTATTAATAATGTAATTTAAGGATGAAATAAATAGGGGGTTGTTCTGTGCACTCTAGAAGTTTTTGAGTGAACACACAGAACAACCCTCGTGGTTTTGATTGAGTTTATTGTTAACTTTTTTTCTCAAGCTGTTTATATATTATCTGGCTTGCCACCGCTTGCACTATAAAAAGAAACGCTATAAAAAACGTTACAGGTTTATGCCATGAGATTATCTCGAGTTGCCCGAGAATTGAGACAACGAAAACCGAAACAGAGGTTATCAGCATGTTAACTAAAAGTGAGAACCTTGCCGCTTTTCCACGTATCATCTCTTTGCGCTCGTCGTGTAGTTCGATATAATCGTTTTCGGTTTTTTGCTCATACAGTTGTTTTCTTTTTGGGGAGGACCAATAAAAATATTTGGCAACGATATAAATTCCGGGGCCGCAAAAACTTCCCGTAAGCCCAAAAAGAATGCTATTGAGTTTTGTTTCAAGCGTCATCGCCAAAACAAAACAGGTTATGCCAAGCAGGATAAATATTAAGCCTTCTTTAAGAAATCTTTTGTTTTTCATATGTCTTTCTCCTTTTCATGTATAAAAATTTGTTCGATTTTAAGCGAGAAAAAATCCGCAATACTAAACGCAAGTTCCAACGATGGATTGTATTTCCCGTTTTCAATGGAACTTATCGTTTGCCGAGAAACCCGCATGGCTTTTGCAAATTCTTCTTGGCTTATACCTTTTTGCTTTCTGAGCTCTTCAACTTTATTTTTCAATAAAGCACCTCTTTTCTGTAAAGTTTCCTTTACAAACATATTATTGCACGTTTTGTTGCGTTTGTCAAGTTTCCTTTACAAAAAATATTGAACTGTCTTGTGATTTATAATATAATAGAGCTATTAAAATGCTGATTAAAAGGTGAATTAAATGAACAATGATATGAAACTATACTATGACTACACCGTTTCGCCACTCGGAAAGCTTTATTATAAAACTATTTTTAAACAGCTTGAAGAGATAAGTGGAAAAAAAGTATTAGATTTTGGAAGCGGTTTTGGTTTTTTGTCAAACTTTCTCGCACAAAAAAATGAAGTTACTGCCGTTGAGATAGACAGCGCAATGATTGAACAAAGCGAAAACAAAGGGAACTATACCCAAATTCACGGAGGACTTCAGGCGCTTGAACAGTTTGAAAACGAAACGTTTGATCTTGTTACATGCCATCTTGTGTTGGAGTTTGTGGATAACCCGAAGCCTTTTTTAGGTCAACTTGTAAGGGTTCTTAAAAGAGGCGGAACGCTTTCGATAGTTAAACATAACAAGAACGGCAGAGTAGTACAAGCGGTTGTACAAGATTTTGATATAGACGATGCAAACAAGCTAATGGACGGAGGTTTTTCCTTTTCGAGCGCTTTTGGGGATATTAAATATTATGACAATAACGACATTACGGGGCTTACAGATAACAAACTTTTTGTTAAACACACGTTTGGAGCAAGGGCAGTGGCAAGTTTGCACAGCCTTGAAACGCAACAAAGCGAGGGATGGCTTGGTAAAATGTTTCAAATAGAAACGAGACTTTTAGAACATGAAGAATTCATCAAAACCGCCTACTTCAATCATCTTTTGTTTGAAAAAACGTTTAACTAGGGGATTTTTAAATGAAAAAAAGAATTTTTGAACAAGAAAACAATATAAATAAAAAACATTCGTTTTTGTTTAATCGAATTTATTTCAACACACAAGATAAAAATATATTTATAAAAAGAGATACACCTTTTTCTTGGACGATGAATTTAGCTAACTTTTGGTCGTGGGTTATTATTGGGGCAGAAATTTTTGCGGTTGCCTTGATAGTTTGGCTTTTGGTATAGGAAAGTTTACTAATTCAAAACATGCCGAAATTTAATTTATTGCACAAAAAAAACATGGCGTGCTCACAGTTTTGTGAGGCCATGTTTTTGTTTATTTGTTTTAACCTATTTTGACTATTCCGTCAAAGTTGTTTGTTCTAACCGCTCTTTCTGCTTTTTCCATAAGACTTATGAAATTCTCTGAAGAGGTCGTAGCCCCTGCGATTATGTCAATCTGTGAAGCGCTTTGCTTTTCGATATATTGGTTTACTAAATCTTTGTAAACTTTTTCGGGATATGTTCCTGTCGTTTCTTGCATGTCGGCTTTAAGTTCAGTATCGGAAGATTTAAAACTACCGCTTGTCGGCTCAACCGCGTCTGCTTTCATTGACGATAACTGTCCGTTTGTAAACTGAAACTCGATAAAATCTTTATACCCGCGAACGTCAACCGTTTCAAGTTCTATTCTGTAAATTCCGTCCTCGACAGGCTCTCCCGAACCACTACAGCCTATTAACAATAGAGAAAGTATAACTACTGCTAAAAAATAAATTTTTTTTGCCATGATTATCATTCCTTTCTTTGTTCTCTTGTGTTTTTGATGATTAATAAATCATCAAAACATAAATGTAGCTTAATGTAGAGTGTGAGGAATAGTCTACATTTTTTTGCGAACGATTATTATTATAATATTTTATGAACTTTTTTTCAACCGGTATTTATTTCTAGGGTGTGGACAATGGCGTTGATTTAGTTTTTCTGTGATTACGACTGTTATTTTAATTCGGAGTAATGTATAATATATCATTATGAATGAAAAAAATAAATCAAAAAAAGTAGCAACGTTTGGAATTTTATTTGCGCTTTCGATAACTCTTTCGTATATCGAGGCTCTATTTCCTTTGCTTCCTATTTTTCCCCCGGGGTTTAAAATTGGATTTTCAAACATCGTCACGATGTACACGTTATATTTTGTCGGGTTTATTCCGGCGTTGGTTCTGGCGGTTTTAAAATCAATGTTTCAACTTGTGTTGAGAGGATTTGTCGCCGGAGCGTTAAGCCTTGTCGGAGGCATGGTGTCGGTTGCTGTGATGGGGGTGTTGGTATATCGATTTAAGAAATATTCGTTCTCAATAATGTTTGTGAGTATTTTTGGAGCGGTTTCCCACAATCTCGGTCAATTGGTTGCTTCGGCGTTTATGCTTAAAACACACACCGTGTTATACTATCTGCCGGTGATATTGATTTTTGGAATAATCATGGGCTTTTTAATGGGTGTTGTGTTAAACTCTACCCTGAAAGTTTTGAAAAACATCAAAAATAACTAGCGAGATATACAAATAAATTTAAATTAAGCACGGGCAAATATACACATTAAACAAAGATAAACTGTTCAGAAATTATTACTTGATTTTTATAAAAAAAGGTTTAAAATATAGTTAGCACTCAAAACGCAAGACTGCTAAAAAGTTATTAATTGGAGGTATATAAAAATGAAACTTAAACCGTTAGCCGACAGAGTTGTTGTCAAGATGGTAGAAGCGGAAGAAACAACCAAAAGCGGAATTATCTTAACTTCTTCGGCAAAGGAAAAACCACAAGTTGCTGAAATTCTCGCGGTAGGTCCCGGAGGACTTGTCGAAGGAAAAGAAGTCGAGATGACCGTTAAAGTAGGCGACAAAGTAATCCTTAGCAAATACGCCGGAACAGAAGTTAAGTTTGACGGACAAGAATGCATAATAGTGCGTCAATCAGACATTTTAGCTATAGCAGAATAATTTTTTTAATTAATACTTTTTAAAGTATAGGAGGGTAACAAAAATTATGGCAAAAGACCTTAAATATGGAGAAGAAGCCAGAAAAGGGCTTCAAGCAGGTATTGATAAACTTGCTGATACCGTTAAAATCACATTAGGCCCTAAGGGAAGAAACGTTGTTCTAGATAAAAAGTTTGGAGCTCCCTTGATTACAAACGACGGTGTTACAATTGCGAAAGAGATTGAACTCGAAGACGCTTTTGAAAACATGGGCGCACAACTTATTAAAGAAGTTGCAACCAAAACAAACGACGCAGCAGGTGACGGAACAACAACCGCAACAGTTTTGGCTCAAGCGTTTGTACGCGAGGGAATGAAAAACGTTGCCGCCGGCGCAAACCCGATGGCGGTTAAAAGAGGAATTCAAAAAGCTGTTGACGCGTCGGTTGAAGCAATTGTAGCAAACTCGAAACAAGTTTCGGGCTCGAAAGATGTTTCAAGGGTAGCTACTGTTTCGGCGGGAGACGAGTTTATCGGAAGCCTTATAGCGGAAGCTATGGAAAAAGTTTCACAAGATGGCGTTATCACTATCGAAGAAAGCAAAACAAGCGAAACCAAGATAGAGGTTGTCGAGGGAATGCAGTTCGACAGAGGATATATCACACCGTATCTTGTAACGGACACTGAAAAGATGGAAGCGGTTATCGAGGATGCGTCTATCCTTATCACCGACAAAAAGATTTCAAACATTCAAGAAATTTTGCCGTTGCTTGAACAGATTGTTCAAACGGGTAAAAGACTTGTTATAATCGCGGAAGACGTAGAGGGCGACGCGCTTGCTAACCTTATTGTTAATAAACTCCGTGGTACATTCGTATGCTGTGCTGTTAAAGCTCCGGGATTTGGCGACAGAAGAAAAGACATGCTTCAAGATATCGCAATTCTAACGGGCGGAACGGTTATAAGCGAAGAGATCGGTATGGATCTTAAAGATGCTACTATCGAGCAACTCGGAACAGCTCAAAAGGTACAAGTTAAAAAAGAAGTTACAATCATCATGGGTGGTTCGGGCGAAAAATCGAACATCGATGCGCGCATTGGTCAAATCCGTGCTCAAATCGAAGAAACTACCTCTGACTTTGACAGAGAAAAACTCGAGGAGCGTTTGGCAAAACTTTCGGGTGGCGTAGGCGTTATCAGGGTTGGGGCGGCAACCGAAGTTGAAATGAAAGAAAAGAAACTTCGCGTTGAAGACGCTCTTTCGGCTACAAAGGCGGCGGTTAAAGAGGGCATAGTTGCGGGCGGTGGCGTTGCATTTATCAACGCAATTCCTGCGGCACAAAAAGTTTCCGACATGCTTTCGGACGAAGACGAAAAAACAGGCGCAAAGATTGTTGTTAAAGCTCTTGAAGCTCCTATTCGTCAAATTGCATTAAACGCCGGACTTGAGGGCTCGGTTATAATCGACAAGATTGTAGCAAGCAAAAAGGTAGGCTACGGCATGAACGCCGCAACGGAAAACTATGGCGACATGATTGAAGAAGGAATTGTCGACCCGACAATGGTCTCGAGAAGCGCGTTGCAAAACGCCTCGTCGGTAGCCGCAATGGTTATTACGACCGAAGCTTTGGTGGCAGACCTTCCGGCACCGGCAGAACCCGCAATGCCAAACCCCGGAATGGGCGGAATGTATTAATAGGTTGACAAATTAAATTGAAAATGGCGATGAGTATTCTTTTGCTCGTCGCTTTTTTTGCATTATTTTATCCAACGAGGAATAGGTATATTATCGGTGACAAAATGCAAAGCGACTTCAAAACTGTTGTGTAAATATCTGTTTTTTCGGTTGTTGTCCATTGAATTCTATCAATATTGACACTTTTCGCGTTATGATATATAATTATTACATAATATATTTAAAAGAAAGGGATTTTTGCATATGGGACTTATTAAAGCAATTGCCGGAGCGGCAGGGGGCGTTTTAGCCGATCAATGGAAAGAGTTTTTCTATTGTGAATCTATTCCTGTCGATGTATTGGCGACAAAAGGTGAGAAACGCGTAGGGGGACGTTCCTCCAACACAAAAGCTTCTGAAAACATTATAAGTAATGGTTCTGTAATCGCGGTTGCAGACGGACAGTGTATGCTTATTGTCGAGCAAGGAAAGGTAGTTGACCTTTGCGCAGAGCCCGGAGAATATATATATGATATATCGACCGAGCCCTCTATCTTTGCAGGAAATCTCGGCGAAAGCATTATCGAGTCATTTAAAAATATAGGGAAACGTTTTACTTTTGGAGGAGAACCCCCAAAAGACCAACGTGTATATTATTTTAACACCAAGGAAATTATCGGAAATAAATACGGAACACCTGTCCCTGTTGCTTTCCGTGTTGTCGATCAACGTGCCGGCATTGACATTGATGTTAATGTGCGTTGCTTCGGCGAATACAGCTATAAAATTGTTGACCCTATGGTGTTGTACACAAACATAATCGGCAACATTTCGGGCGACTATAACCGTGCTCAACTTGACAGTCAACTTAAAAGCGAACTTTTAGGAGCGCTTCAACCTACATTCGCAAAGATTGGCGCTATGGGAGTTAGAATTTCCGAAGCGCTTGCACACACAAGAGAGATGGGCGACGCTATTAAAGAATTGCTTGCGGCACAATGGCGCGATGGTCGCGGTATCGAGATAGCTAATTTCGGAATGTCGAGCTTTAACCCTGTAGAAGAAGACATGGAAATGCTCCAAGAACTTCAAAGAAACGCAGCGTTTATGGATCCTACCCGTGCTGCCGCGCATCTTGTTGGTTCGCAAGCCGCCGCTATGCAAGCCGCTGCCGCCAATGAAGGCGCCGGAGCACCGATGGCATTTATGGGCATGAACATGGCTCAAGGCGCCGGTGGAGTGAACGCCACAAATCTTTTCCAAATGGGTCAACAGCAACAAGCGCAACAACAGCAGCAGATGCAACAACAAGCTCCTGCTACAGGAGGTTGGGGTTGTGCGTGCGGAAAACAACAAAACACAGGTAAATTCTGTGCCGATTGCGGAAAACCAAAACCGTCAGACACCGGTTGGAGTTGCGATTGCGGAGCGATAAATAAAGGTAAATTCTGCTCAAATTGCGGAAAACCGAAACCCGCCGGAGTTCCACAATATAAATGTGACAAATGCGGTTGGGAACCACAAACCGGAAAACCTGTGCCTAAATTCTGCCCCGAATGCGGAGATCCGTTTGACAACGGAGACATAGTCTAATACGCTACATTATCTGTTTATTTTCTGTATCCGACATGAGTTATCGTGTCGGATACTGTAAGTTTTTTTGATTGTATAAT
>CAYJJR010000020.1:0-30608 GCA_964370565.1 uncultured Oscillospiraceae bacterium
AGATAGCGTGGGCGCGTTCGGTCAACGTTTCTATTACATCTTGTTTTGTAAGGCTTGCCAGTTGTTCCGATGTATATCTCAAATCGGTATCTTTTGTCAACCAACCAAGATAGTGGCTGCGAAGTCCTTCGATGTTCCAATCTGCGTTGGTTTCAACGCTGTCCGAAAGATAGAAATTAACGTTGCTTGCAATCGACTCGTCCACCATCGTTATAATTCTTTCGCCTATGTCCTCTCCCTCGAGAACCATGTCGCGTTGTTTGTAGATTGTTCCCCTTTGTTGGTTCATAACATCGTCGAAGTTTAAAACATTCTTTCTTATCGAGAAGTTTCGTCCCTCAACTTTTTTCTGTGCGTTCTCGATTACGCCGGTTAACATTCTGTTTTCTATCGGCATATCTTCTTCGACTTTTAAGGTATCCATTATAAACGTTAGACGTTCGCCGCCGAATATTCTCATCAAATCGTCATCAAGCGACAGATAAAACTTTGTTTCTCCGGGGTCTCCTTGACGTCCTGCGCGTCCCCTTAACTGGTTGTCGATACGTCGGCTTTCGTGGCGTTCGGTTCCTATTATAAAAAGTCCGCCCGCTTCGATTACCTTTTGAGCCTCGGGGGCTATCTCGGCTTTGTATTTATCAAGCAGTTGTTTATATTCTTTTCTAAGGTCAATTATCTTTTGGTCGTCCGTTTCATAGTAGCTTGTCGCCGCGAGGATGTCCTCGTCGTCACAACCTTTTTTTGAAAGCTCGCGTTTTGCCATAAACTCGGCGTTGCCGCCAAGCATTATGTCGGTTCCGCGCCCCGCCATGTTGGTTGAAATCGTAACCGCGCCGTATTTTCCGGCTTGGGCAATAATCGCCGCTTCTTTTTCGTGGTGTTTCGCGTTGAGCACCTCATGTTTAACGCCCTTTCGCGAAAGCATCTTGCTTAAAAGTTCCGATTTCTCGATGCTAACGGTACCGACAAGCACCGGTTGCTTACGTTCATAACATTCCGCAACCTGTTCGATAACCGCGCGAAACTTTCCGTTTTCCGTTTTATATATAACGTCGTCGAGATCGTCGCGGACATTGTTTCGATTGGTGGGGATTTCAACCACCTCAAGCCCATATATCTCGATAAACTCGGCTTCCTCGGTCATCGCCGTTCCCGTCATGCCGGACAATTTGTTGTAAAGCCTAAAATAGTTTTGGAACGTAATAGTTGCAAGCGTCTTGCTTTCTTTCGCAACTTTAACCCCTTCTTTGGCTTCGATAGCTTGGTGTAACCCCTCGCTGTATCTTCGTCCAATCATAAGACGACCCGTAAACTCGTCAACAATTACGACCTCGCCGTCCTTAACGACATAGTCTACGTCGAGTTTCATTATACCGTGTGCCCTAATAGCTTGGTTAATGTGGTGGGAAAGCGTCATGTTTTCGGGGTCGGACAGATTTTCAATCCCGAAGAACTTTTGCGCTTTTTCTATCCCCGCCTTGGTTAGCGTTACGTTCTTTTGCTTTTCGTCGACGATGTAATCCCCCGAAAGTTCTTCGAGTTCCGTTTTATCGTTGTGTTCCGTGATTACGGTTTTTGTAAGTTTCTTTGCGAAATCGTCCGCTTTTTTATATAGTTCGGTCGATTTATCCCCTTGTCCCGAAATTATTAGAGGGGTTCTCGCTTCGTCGATTAATATAGAGTCGACCTCGTCCACTATCGAAAAGTTATGTCCACGTTGGGCTTTAAGTTCGCGGCTTACAACCATGTTGTCGCGCAGATAATCAAACCCAAACTCGTTGTTTGTTCCGTACGTTATGTCGCTTTGATACGCTTTTTTACGGTCATCGGGGGTAAGCCCCGCGACGATTAGACCGACCGAAAGCCCAAGAAATGTATAAACTTTTCCCATCCATTCGCTATCGCGTCGCGCAAGATAGTCGTTGACCGTTACTATATGAACACCTTTGCCCTCAAGCGCGTTAAGATATGCCGGAAGCGTTGCTACAAGCGTTTTCCCTTCCCCCGTTTTCATCTCGGAGATCTTTCCGCTGTGAAGTACTATTCCGCCCGTCACCTGGACCGGGAAATGTTTCATCGAAAGTACGCGCCAAGCCGCCTCGCGGCAGACCGCAAAAGCATCGGGGAGAATGTCGTCAAGCGTTTCCCCGTCGCTTAATCTTTGTCTTAATTTATCGGTCATCCCTCGAAGTTCGGCGTCTGAAAAAGCTTCGTATTCTTTTTCTTTCTCCAAAACTTTATCTCGAATAGGGGCTATCCTTTTTAGTTCTCTCGAACTTGTTGTTCCAAAAAGTTTTTCAACAAGACCCATTGTTATTTATTTTCCTTTCTATAAAACCAAAAACTTTAAATTTTCGGGTAAAAGTCTATTATATAATTTTACTATTAAGTATGTATAACTGTCAATTTATTTATTCAATTTTAAAAGATAAAAAGGGGCTGTGACTAGTCACAGCCCAACAATATCGGTGTTTAGTTACCCATCTCTTTAAAAAGTTTATCAAGCGCAACTTTCATGGCTATTATGCTTGCCTTGTTGGTGAACGAAAGCATGAGCGGAAAGTTTTTTATGTCGCCGCTCGAAAGTTCCTTTGGGGTGTTTTCGTCCGCGACGTTTCCTATCTTGTCGTGCTTTTGTTCCTTAAACAAAAGCAAACCTTTTCCCTTATACATAGCACAGTTAATCTCGACATCTCCGTCGCCCATCTCGATAAACATGTTACTTTTAATCATTTTGATGCCGCCTTTTGGCCGTTTTTATATTCGATAAAAGCCTGTTCAACTATTGGGTACAGCTCGTCCAGCTTTTCGTAAAGCAACGAAAAACGTATGACAACCCCCGAATTGCTACCTTTGTAGTATTCTTTTTTTAATATACAGTCAGTTTTAAGAAGGTTGCCGAACGAAGTCGCTAACTTTGAGATTGGCGAGAGTTTTTCGTGGAGTTCGGTATAGCTTGGTATCTCTAAAACTATCGAAACAGATTGGGTGTTTTTCGTGATAAACTTAACGTCTTTCCAATCAATCCTTAGTTTTGGGCTGTCGACCGAGGTGTTGATAGTCAACCCGTCGGGGTCGATTACAAGTGCCGGCGCTTTTTTAACTATGCGCTCCATATTGATGTAGATGCCAAGGGCGCAATAAACAGCGCCGACCCCGATTATCACGTTGAAAAACGAGCTGAACATCAGCGCGTCGTCCGCCCCGCTAAACGGAGCATAAAATAACATAAAAAGCGAACCTCCAAACAACACAAGGTGTGTCGAAAGCCAGATAGCTTGTTTTTTTGTGTTTGCGTATAAAACTTTATTCATATCTTTAAATCTCTTTTTCCGCTTAAACGTTAATGTTTTGCGAAAATTTATCCTATATAAAATTTATTAAAAGTCTTTTTGCCTTTTTTAAGTATAACGCCGTTTTCAAACGCGGCTGTATCAAGTTTAAAATCAAACTGTTTTATCGCCGTTCCGTCAACCTCGACGCCGCCGCCCGAAACAAGGCGTTTTGCGTCGCCCTTTGAAGAACAAAGCCCCGACAGGACAAGCATGTCGATAACCGAAATTGCTCCATCGATGAAGTTGTCTTTTGAAAGGGTGGTGGACGGCATGTTTGCGCTGTCTCCCGAACCCGAGAATATCTCTTTGGCGGTTTTTTGTGCGTTGTCGGCGAGTTCTTTTCCGTGGACAAGGTTTGTTAATTCATACGCCAAAATCTCTTTGGCTTCGTTAAGGCGGCTACCCTCCCATTTGTCCATCTCGTCGATTTGTTCTATAGGCAAAAACGTCAACATTCTAAGACAACGAAGTACGTCCGCGTCGTCTACGTTGCGCCAATATTGGTAGAACTCGTATGGTGTGGTCTTTTCGGGGTCAAGCCAAACCGCGCCGGCTTGAGTTTTGCCCATCTTTTGCCCTGTGCTTGTCAACAGAAGGTTTGTCGTCAAACCATATGCGTTTTTTTGCAATTTTTTGCGGATAAGTTCCGTTCCGCCTAAGATGTTGCTCCACTGGTCGTCTCCGCCACACTGCATTTGACAACCATAGTCAAGGAACAGACGATAGAAATCGTAGCTTTGCATAATCATATAGTTAAACTCGAAGAACGAAAGCCCTTTTTCCATGCGGTTTTTGTAACATTCCGCAGTTAACATCTTGTTAACCGAGAAATGCGCGCCGACGTCGCGAAGCATGTCGACATAGTTAAGCGACAAAAGCCAATCAGCATTGTTCGCCATGACCGCCTTGCCCTCGGAGAAATCGAGGAACGGAGCCATCTGTTTTCTGAAACAAGCACAGTTGTGCGCTATCGTCTCGACCGTCATGACCATGCGCATGTCGGTTCGGCCCGACGGGTCGCCAACCATTCCGGTTCCGCCGCCAATCAAAACTATTGGACGGTTTCCGGCAAGTTGAAGATGGCGCATCATGATAAGCTGGACAAAATGTCCAACGTGAAGACTGTCCGCCGTCGGGTCGAAACCTATGTAAAACGTCATCTTACCGGCGTTAACAAGGTCGCGAATCTCTTCCTCGTCGGTAACTTGAGCCACAAGCCCGCGGGCTTTTAATTCTTCGTATACTGTCATTGTTCTGTTTATCCTTTCTTTATGAATAGCGCCGTTTTTTGTGTCTCAAAACGCCGCCATAACTTTATAACCAAACAACCTTAAGCGCCGTTCACAACCTCGATCTTTTGTCGTCCGCCATGGGTTTTCGATTTTTAAAACAACATTATAAAGTATAATAACACATATGACAAAATATTTCACCTTTTATGTAAAGATTTTTTTCATTTTTTGAACAACTTAAAGCGAAATATGTGTTATAATGTCTATTGTGATTTTAAAAGGATAATCCCAGTATGTCTTTTTTTGATTTTATCTTTTTATCAAACATGTAAAAATCAATTAAATTAACGATTTAAGGACGGATATTTTAAAAATGGAATATACAAAAGAAAAGTTGGTTGAACTCGCGTTTGAAGCGAGAGAACGCTCCTATTCACCATATTCAAAATTTAAAGTTGGCGCCGCTATCTTGGGAGAAAACGGCAAGATATATAAAGGCGCAAACATAGAAAACGCAAGTTTTGGCGCGACGGTTTGTGCCGAGAGAACCGCTATTTTTGGCATGAGAAACGACGGGTGCGAGAAGTTTGTCGCCCTTGCGGTTGTGACCGACCTTGAAGAGGACAACGCGCCTTGTTGCCTTTGCCGCCAGGTTCTTATCGAGTTTGCGAAAACTATGGAAGCTCCTGTGTACGTTTCGGGGCCTCATGGGGTTATCTATGAGCACACGTTGGGCGAGATAGTTCCTTTGCCGTTCACCGAGTTTTAAGATATGGGAAACAAGACAAAACCCAAAAAAAGCCTTGGCCAAAACTTTCTTATCAACCCCGATATTCCGCGCGAAATTTCCCTTTCGGGACCGCTTTCGGACGAATTCGGGGTAATCGAGATAGGACCTGGGCTGGGCGCACTTACAAAAGAGCTTTGTAAAGTCGCAAAAAAGGTTGTCGCTATTGAACTTGACAGCGACGTTATACCAAAACTTTTAAACGACACGAAACATTTTGACAACCTTGTTGTCATAAACGCCGACGTTTTAAAAACCGATTTAAACGAGATTATAGCAAAAGAACTTTCGGGACTTCGCGTCGCTATCTTCGGAAATCTTCCATATTACATAACAACCCCGATAATTATGGGAATTCTTGAACAACGAGTAGACGCCGAGTATGTCGTCGCGATGGTTCAAAAAGAAGCTGCCGAACGTCTTGCGGCGGCCGAGACAACGCGCGACGTTGGGGCGGTTACGCTTGCCGTTCGGTATTACAGCGAACCGTTTATCCTGTTCGACGTTTCCCCCGAATGTTTCTATCCCGTTCCAAAAGTGACGAGTAGCGTTGTTCGGTTTGACATACGAAGCGAACCGCCTGTCTTTCCGAAAGATCAAAAAAATATGTTTAAGGTAATCAAGGCCGCGTTTGCACAACGCAGAAAAACGGCGATTAATTCTATAACAAGCGGCACGGCAAAACCGAAAACTCAAGTAGAAGACGTTTTTAAACAACTTTCGCTTGACCCAAACATTAGGGCAGAAAAACTAACGCTAATAAACTTTAGCGATATATCAGACATTATATTTGAATAATTTTAATTTTTATTGAATAGGGGAAATCTTATGGAACAGGCGATGATAATAGGAATAGCAGGGGGAACAGGAAGCGGAAAAACGACGTTAACCAAAGCAATATGCAAACAGTTTGCCGGTTCTGTCAGCGTTATCTACCACGATAACTACTACAACCGAAACGACAGCATAACCTTTGAAGAGCGAAAAAAACTTAACTACGACCACCCAAATGCGTTTGAAACATCGCTTATGGTCAAACATCTAACCGAGCTACGTGGCGGACAGCATGTTGAATGTCCTATATACGACTTCACCGAGCACAACCGAAGCGATAAAACAACGCTTGTTAAATCGGAACGCGTTATAATTGTCGAGGGGATTTTGGTTTTCGCCGAACCGTTGCTTCGCGAACTTATGGATATTAAAATCTTTGTGGACACCGACGCCGACACAAGAATTCTTCGCCGCCTTATGCGCGACGTGGACGAACGCGGGCGTTCGGTGCAATCGGTTGTCGAACAATATCTCGCAACAGTTAAACCAATGCACGAACAGTTTGTCGAGCCTAGTAAACGTTTTGCCGATATAATTGTTCCCGAAGGCGGCAAAAACCTTGTCGCTATCGACATGATACTAAACAAGATAAAAAGACATCTTGAAAACTAAAACAAATAAAGAACGGAAATTAAAAACATATGAAACAGGTATCGTACAAAACAAAAGGCGTTTGCGCGTCTAAAATTGATTTTGAACTGGACACACAAAACGGAACAATCCACAACATCGTTTTCCACCACGGTTGCGAAGGAAACCTTTCGGCGATCTCAAAACTTTTAGAGGGAAAATCCTATGCCGAAACGGTGGCCCTTCTTAAGGGCAACGACTGTGACGGGCGCGGAACTTCGTGTGCCGACCAATTGACAAAGGCTATCGAACAAGCACAATAATGCATTTTTTCAAAAAATATAACGGAGTTTTGCCGATATGTTAAACAACAGCAACAACAAAATTTCTTCCGCTTATGTCGTCGGGGTAGGTGGCGCCAACGTAGATATAGCGGGAAAAAGTTTTAAAACTATAAATCTTCAAGACAGCAACCCCGGGGCTTTATCTTTTTCATTTGGCGGAGTTACACGAAACATTTTGGAAAACCTCGCGCGTCTTTCGGTTAATACCACTTTGGTTTCCGCAATCGGTTCGGACAGTTTTGCGCAACAGATAAAACAACACTGTGACCGCCTTAACATAAAAACCGAGTTTTTAGTCGTTTCGGGAAGTTCGTCATACTACCTTTCGCTTATCGAACCAAACGGCGACATGGCGGTTGCGCTTTCCGACATGCGCGCGCTTCAAAGCGTTTCAAAAGAGTTTCTTGATACAAAACGCGATATAATAAGCGGCGCTTCGGTTGTTGAATGTAACCCCTGTCTTGCATTTGATACCCTTGAATATCTTGTGTCTGACGTTGCAAAAGGTGTTCCGCTTTTTGCCGACCCCGTGTCGTGTGCTTATGCCGAACGAATGAAACCGCTTGTTAAATATTTTCACACAATAAAGCCAAATCGCTATGAGCTTTCTATCCTCGCGGACGGCATTCCGACCGACAGCGAAAGCGATATCGAGCGCGCAGCGGAAGCCGTTTTGAACAAAGGTTGCAAACGCGTTATCGTCACGCTTGAAACCAAAGGGAACTACTACGCGGACAGCGACGGAAACAGATATCTTTACACTATAACGCCTATCAAAAACCCCGTCAACGTAACGGGCGCCGGTGACAGTTTTACAGCGGGGCTTATCTACAGCTTTTTAAACGGCTTTTCAATACAAAAAACGATGGAATTTTGTTCCGCTATGGCGGCGCTTGCGATTATGAGCGAAAGCCCAAACAACGAAAAACTTTCGGTTAACTATATCGAAAAGATGTTGGAACAAACCTGTTCCGATTAACACAAAAAAATATCATATAAATTAATATGACAATATAATTTTTTAGGAGAAAACATGAACTATAATAAATATCTCGAAATTTCAAGCGAAGTCAAAACCGCCCTACAACAAAACAAAGCGGTAGTAGCGCTTGAATCGACAATTCTAAGCCACGGTATGCCGTATCCCGAAAACCTTGAGTTTGCAAAAAAAATCGAAGGTATCATACGCGACAAAGGCGCCGTTCCGGCAACAATTGCAATTCTCGATGGCAAATTTAAAGTCGGGCTTTCGGAACAAGACCTTATAAAGATGTGTGAAGCTAAAGATATCGGCAAGGTTAGCCGTCGCGATTTGGCATACTACGTTTCGATGAAAAAAGACGGCGCGACAACGGTTGCGACAACGATGATAATTGCCGACATGGCGGGTATCAAGGTTTTTGCGACGGGCGGTCTGGGCGGCGTCCACAGAGGCGCGGAAAAAACGTTTGACATCTCCGCCGACCTTCAAGAGCTTTCCAACACTTCGGTTGCCGTCGTTTGTGCCGGCGCAAAATCTATTCTTGATTTAAAGCTAACGCTTGAATATCTCGAGACGTTCGGCGTTCCCGTACTCGGATACAAAACCGACTTTTTCCCGGCGTTCTATTGCAAAAGCAGCGGACTTAAGGTTGACTATAACCTTACGACACCAAAACAGTTTGCCGAACTTCTTTTCGCAAAATGGGACCTTTCGCTTAAAGGCGGAGCGGTCGTTTGCAACCCAATTCCCGACGAGTTTTCGCTTAACTATGACGAGATGGAAACAGTTATTCAAAAAGCTCTCGCCGAAGCGGAACAAAACGGAATTAAAGGTAAAGACACAACGCCGTTTTTGCTCGCAAAGATAAAAGAAATCACAAAAGGCGTTTCGCTTGAAAGCAACCTTGAACTTGCGTACAACAATGCTCGTCTTGCCTCCGACATAGCGGTTGAGCTTTCTAGCCTCAAGTAGATTTTAAATCTACTGCTTTTATCAAAACAAAATATTTAATAAGAAACGGTTGCATAAATGAACAGTTCAAATTCTAACAAAACACAAGACAGTTCCTCTAACAACTCCTATTTAGTCGGGCTGTTGTGCTCTATCTCATGTGCGGTTCTTTGGGGGGTTCTTCCTATATATTGGAAATCCCTCAACCCCATTGATTCGTTTGTCATAATTTTTTATCGTGTCTTGCTTGTCGCGATTACAACGCTGATTATCGCTTGTTTCAAGTTTGGATTCAAAGGTGCTTTCAAGCCGATTGTGGAAAACAAAAAAGTAGCTTTGCGATGTTTTATAGCGGGCGCGATTATAACGGTTAACTGGAGCACGTTTATTTGGGCGGTTTCCGCCGGACACGTTGTCCAAACATCTATAGGATATTATATGCAACCTCTTATAGTTACGGCGTTTGGATTAATTTTGTTCAAAGAAAAAATAAACAACTTAAAAAAAATAGCGCTTTGCATAGCGGTTGTCGGCGTTATATTCATGCTTATATCATACAGCGAACCCCCGATAATTGCGTTTACTCTGGCTATAACGTTCGCTATCTACAGCGCGACAAAAAAGAAATACAAACTCGACCCCATTCTTTCGCTTTTATACGAAACCGTCTTTCTTGCGCCTGTTGCGCTTTTGGTTATCGTTTGGTTCGAGCAAAGCGGCAACGGCGCTTTTGCGGTAGCTATGCCATATCAAATCGGGCTTTTGATGCTTTGCGGCGTGTTCACAGCCGCTCCGCTCATTCTATTTGGGTTTGGTGCTAACAAGATAAACCTTGTAACGCTTGGAATAACGGGGTATATCTCGCCGTCGCTTATGCTTACACTGGGGATTTTCGTTTACGGCGAACCGTTCGACATGACACAGTTTGTGTCGTTCGTAATTCTTTGGATAGGCCTTGTGTTTTTCACGTTGGGCGAGATTAAAGCGAATAAAAACAACTCAAAGTAACTTAAAAGAACTTATAAGAATTAAGTAGTTGTAAACATATGCGAAGTTAAACTGCCATATTTTTTTGTTTAAGCGTTTTATCTTTATTTTTTTCGTAAAACTTCCGCCTATAAAAAGACTTTTCTGCAAATATTTAGAACAACTATGTATAATCGCTTGACATTTTAAGTATAATTATATATACTATTAGCCAATGCATACCTTTATATATGTTTATATAAAGGGGCTATTTTTTATTTTGGTTATCCACAAAGGAAGGTATAAAAGTTTGCAACATAAAGAGATATTAATGAGTTACGCGGGGCTTAAAGCTCTTGAGGAGGAACTCGACAATTTAAAGTCGGTTAAGCGTAAAGAAATTGCGGAAAAAATAAAGGTTGCCATTTCGTTCGGCGATCTTTCGGAAAACAGTGAATATGACTCGGCAAAAAATGAACAGGCATTTGTAGAAGCTAGGATTGTACAACTTGAAAAGATGTTAACCAATGTTAAGGTCATTGATGAAAGCGAACTATCGACAGACGTTGTCGGCGTCGGATGTAAAGTTAAGCTTAAAGACCTTGATTTTGATATGCTTGAAGAATATTCTATAGTCAGTTCAAACGAAGCGGACATAACGCTAAACAAAATTTCGGACGAATCCCCTGTTGGGGCGGCGATTGTAGGAAAAGGTTTAGGCGACAAAGTTTCCGTTTCGGTTCCGTCCGGTATAGTCATAAACTACGAGATTATCGAGATAGGAAAACAAGACCTATAAAAAGCAAAACGCAAAAAAAATAATAAAAATTTGGGCGGAGAACATCCGCCCTTATAATTGTTTGTATCTAAAAATTATTTCAATACTAATCTCCAAGAAAGGACAAAAACAACATGACAGAACATAACGACATTCAAACTTCGGAACAACCGGAAATTTCGACAAACGAACAACGCGAGGTTAGAAGGGCGAAGCTTCGTCGCCTAAAAGAAACGGGCAACGACCCGTTCGGACAAACAAAGTTTCCGGTCGACAACAACACCGCCAACATAATCGAAAATTTTGAAAGCCTTGAGGGAACCACCGTTTCGATAGCCGGCAGAGTAATGAGTTGGCGCGACATGGGCAAGGCTAACTTTATCGATGTCATGGATCAAACCGGCAGGCTTCAATGCTATGTCCGCAAAGACGCAATAGGCGAGCAAAACTTTGACGAGTTCAAAACGTGGGATATCGGAGACATTGTCGGCTTAAAGGGCGAAGTTTTCCGCACAAAACGCGGAGAGATATCGCTTAAAATCGCCGAGATAACACTGCTTGCAAAGGCGCTTCTTCCGCTTCCCGAAAAATATCATGGACTTAAAGACGTCGAACTTCGTTACCGTATGCGTTATGTCGATTTAATCGTCAACCCCGAAGTCAGAGACACTTTTAAAACGCGTTCTTTAATAATGAAAACGATACGAAACTATCTCGACAACCTTAATTTTGTCGAGGTTGAAACGCCAATTCTACAAACTATTGCGGGCGGAGCACATGCGCGCCCGTTCATAACCCACCACAATACTCTGGGCATCGACATGTACATGCGCATAGCACACGAGTTGTTCCTTAAAAGGTTGATAGTCGGCGGATTTGACAAGGTTTACGAGATTGGACGAGCGTTTAGAAACGAGGGTATCTCGGTTCGCCACAACCCCGAATTCACGATGATGGAACTATATTGGGCATACGCCGATTACGAAGACATTATGAACTTAACCGAACAGATAATCCGCGAAGCCGCAAAAGCCGTGCTTTCGGACGATTGCAAGACAACGCTTGACGGCATTGAATATGACCTTTCAAAGCCGTTTGAACGCGCGTCGATGAAGTCACTTGTCAAACAACACAGTTCGGTTGATTTTGATACGATAACGACGGTTGAGCAAGCACAAGAACAAGCAAAAAAACATCACATCGAATTCTCTAAAAACGACGGTATCGGAAAGATCCTTAACTCTTTCTTTGAACATTTTTGTGAAGACAAGCTTATTCAACCGACCTTTGTAACGGGACACCCTGTCGAGATTTCTCCGCTTTCAAAGCGTGACCCGAAAGATCCCGAGTACACCGAAAGGTTTGAGCTTTTCATAGGCGGCCGAGAATATGCCAACGCATTTTCCGAACTTAACGACCCCGAAGATCAACGCGAAAGATTTTTACATCAAGTCGAGATGAAAGCAATGGGCGACGAAGAGGCCACAGATTACGACAGCGATTACATAAACGCCCTTGAATATGGTTTACCGCCGACGGGTGGTCTTGGCATAGGCATCGACAGGCTTGTCATGCTTTTGACCGGAAGCAGTTCTATACGGGACGTCATTCTTTTCCCGACAATGCGTCCGACCAAGGAGGACTAGCGCCGTGCGAATACTGGGCGTCGACCTTGGCGAGGCTAGGACGGGGGTTGCGGTGTGCGACAGCGCCGAAACGCTCGCTTCTCCGCTTCCTCTTATAAACGAGAAAAACAAAAACAAACTTATACAAATCGTGTCGGATATAGCGACGGAGCAATCGGTTAAGCTGATAGTTTGCGGTCTTCCCGTCAACATGGACGGAACGGAAGGCGCGCGCGCAAAGCTTTGCCGTGAGATTGCAAACAGCATCGAACAACTTTCAAGCATCAAAACGGATATGTGGGACGAACGCGGAACGACAAAAACCGCGATATACTATATGAATGAAACAGACACACGCGGAAAAAAACGTAAACAAGCGTTAGACTCTGCGTCTGCCGCCGTCATACTTCAAAGTTATATCGACTACAGAAAAAACCAAAATCTTAATAAATAGAAAACAGAACACAAATAAAGGGCTGTGACGAAATTGTCACAGCCCTTTATATCTATATTACCGGCGAATATATACCGCCTACATTCCGAAGAACTCACGCGTAATTCTAAGAGCTTCCTCAAGCGCAGATTCGGCGCTTTGCGCAGTTGCCGCGTTGATAGCTTCTTGGCGTTTACGCTCGGCCTCTTGTTCCTCGAACTCGTTTTGCTCTCGAATTCTTTCCCTCTCCTCAAGTTGTTCCGGCAATAGTTTTGCGTATTCCGCATGTTCAAACGCTCCGACCCCAGCGTTTCTGCCCGACTCAACAACCTGTGCTAACGAACTTCCAAATCCCGGAAAAGTTTCATAGAAATAGTTTCCGTTACATAACTCTCCCGCCGCAAACAATCCGTTAAGGGTAGAATAAATTCCGATAACCTCTCCCGAAAGGTTTGTTTTTAATCCGCCTATAGACCCAAACGATATCGTCTTGTACGGAATTGCATATACATCTTTGTTCTCTATCGGGATAAGATATTGCCCACTTTTTCCGTATACAGTGTCTGTGCCGCTTTCGCAAACCTCGTTGTACGAATTTATCGTGTCGTCTAACTTTTCTATATCCATAACTTGCGCGAGATGTTCGATACTATCCCCTTTAAAGATCGTTCCGTTTTGGGCGCTGTCCTTCATCTCGGACGTTACGTCGTCCCCCGAAACTATAAGGTATGCCGTGTTATATCCGCGAAGTTCAAGTTTTGACGCTATCGAAAAACTATCGTTCGACTCATCTGCAAAACGATTTCCGTCCGGAGTTACAAGCAAACCGTTTATGTCGTTTGTGTCATATGTGTCGTCCCAAAGTCTTGTCATAAGTCCGTTGCCGTTAAGCGAAACGTCGGCATAAAGTTCCTCGGCAAGATCTATTCCGTCTCCGTTACTCGAGATTCCGGAATATGATGTAGATGGCGTTACGTTTCCGACAAGTTGGCTTACAAGCTCGTCGTTTCGGTCGTATCCTCCCGTTGCAAGTATAACGGCATATGCGCGAACCGCAATCGAGCTTCCGTCTTTGTAAACGCCACGAACCCCCGTGACCGTTCCGGTAACGTCCGCCGAAACTTCGGTTATCCTTGTGTCATACACTATTGTAATCCCAAGATTTGTTGCGGTCTTGACAAGCGGGGATATCATCAACCCTCCGCCCGTTTCCTCGGAATTTGCGATTATATGGTTTCTTGCAGTATCCGCACCCTCTGCAAATTCAACGGTAGGCGAGATAGGAACACCGACCTCGTCAAGAAAAAACACGTTGTCCGACGAGTTTTCCGACAATCTTACAAGAAAAGATGAATTAACGTTTCCTCCCGCAATTTCTTGAAGTTCGGAGGAAAACGCTATATTTGTATCCTCGATTAAATTGTTCCGTTGAAACGAAGTTTGTGAAGCCATTATAAGGCCGTTTGAACGCGCGGAAGAACCGCCCGCTTGCGACATTTTTTCGATTAATATAACCTCGGCGCCTCGGCTTGCGGCTTCTATTGCCGCCGTAAGACCGGCAGCCCCCGCGCCAACAATTGCGACATCATATTGAGTTGTTTGGATTTCCGAAGGCAAAGAATAAACAACATCTGAGTTAAAGTTTGCGACATCAAGCCCTCTATGTTCAAGGGCAGCTTTGGACGCCTCTATAACCGCGCTTGAAGTCGTCGTCGCGCTCGTTATAACATCAACGTTTAAGCTTTGGTTTTGATTAATGGTATCGACAAGCGTTTTTGCCGCAAGGTCTCCAATTCCCGGCGTTTCGTTCTCCGAAACAAGTTCAAGCAAAAAACCGCCGTCCTCCGTCGTTTCAGCTTTTATATATATATTAGAACGATATCCCATAGCGGACATGGTTCCCTCCGGAAGATTAAGCACCTCTGCGTTGGCAGTGTTACAACTCGACAAAGCAACCACGCTTAAAGCCATGCACACAACCGCCGATATGTTGGTCTTTAGTCTTGTTTTCAAATTCATGTTTACCCCCGATAAACTTTACGTTGTAAATTTTGTTTAAATATGATAAAATGGTTAAAATAACTAAAATAATGAACAATTTATGTTAAGATTGGTATCTTTGTTGACAGAACAATGTTTGAAAATTCGTTTTCAAACAAGAAAGGAAAAAGAAAAATGCCAAATGTACTTACCGTCGCTATTTTACTAATTGGAATAGCAATAGCATTTTTATATGCCGTTGCGCCGTCCTCGCTTGGAGCGTGGAGAATATTGTTGATAAAGATGTCAGCCTCGACATGTTTTGTTTTGCTCGGCGGTCTACACGCTTTTTGGAACGAAACGCTATACGGTTATACCGTCTTTGTCGGGCTCATCTTTGGGTTTGCCGCCGACTTTGTTTTTGGCGCAAGGACTATCTTTAAAAAAAACAAGGTCTTCTTTTTTTGTGCCGGCGCTAGTATCTTTGCCGCCGGACACATTATCTATACTCTTGCGTTTCACATGGTAGAAAAGATCTTTTTCGGTTGGTATATCGTCGCAATTATAATAGCTTACTTAATGTACAGCCTACCCCAAAAGAAAGACAACGCCCACTACTCAAAACTTTCGAGCATAATTTTATCATATACTTTGACGATTTCTTTTTCGTTGTGTTGTGCCCTTGCGGTCTTTTTCGCCAACCCTTTTTCGTTTGGCGGAATATTTATCGCGATTGGCGTCATCTTGTTTTGCATAAGCGATTATCTGTTAATTTATATTACCTTTTTGAAAAGAAGAAAAAAAGCCGTTGTATTCATACACACGATGACCTATTTTTGCGCACAACTTCTTTACGCCATGTCGATAAAACATTTTCTTTAAACAAGGCAAGAGTTGTCGCAAATACAAGTCGCTTGGTTTGTTGTCTTAAAACTAAATACCTATAGTAATACGAGCGAGCGCTAAGTTTCGCCCGTATATATTTTTGCTGTTTTGCTAGTTAAAATGTTTTTCTAAAAATTCTTTTAATGTTTCAACAAAAAGTTTTGTGTCTTTATAGTATGAAACGCCGTGTTCCGCGCCTTCGACCACCAATTTTTGTTTTTCCCCTATCTTTGCGTCGTAAAGTTTATGAACCATCGAGACCGGAACCAAAGCGTCGGCTGTGCCGTGGATAAACAATGTCGGCAATGTGGCTTGTTTCATAGACTCGACAGCAGAATCGTCTGCAAGGGTATATTTTCCCCTAAGCTGCATAATGCTAGCTATCGACATGGTTAAAAAAGATTTTGGTATAATCGGATATTCTTTTGCGATAGTATATGAGAAAAGCTCGTTTCCGTCTGAAAAACCGCAGTCTTCAACCAAACATTTAAGATTTTTTGGGACATCGGGTTTTGCACAAGCTATCATGCTTGACGCCGCCCCCATCGAAAGCCCATGGAGAACAAACTCAACTTGGTCTCCAAAAAGCGTAACGAGATATTTTAACCACACTACGAGGTCTTCCGAATCAAGTATGCTCATGCCGTAGCATTCGCCCTCGCTCTCGCCATGTCCGCGAAGATCGGGCGCAAATACATTATAACCCATAGTTTCGTAATAAAAATGCGAAATATTGCCGAGGCTTCCGCTTACACATTCATGTCCATGAACGACGACGGCAACCTTGTTTGTCTTACGTTTAGCCTTTAAAATGTAACCGTTTAGGTTTAGGTTATCAAACGAACTTACGCGATGTTTTTCGAGAGGTTGTTTATACCACCAATCTATCCAAACCCTTGAGGCTCGCCTAAACTCGGAAGAAACATTGTCTATGTTGAATTCGCGACGTTTAACCGTATTGTTGAAAACCGCGTTGCCTATAAAAAACGTTGCGCTAGCGACGGCGGCCGCGACTGCTCCAGCGGTGATTACCGCAAACATCAAACCGTTTTTGGCTGTCTTTTTCATATTAACGCTCCAACCTTAAAATTTATTTCAAACGTTTTATATATCTACAGTTTTATTATAAGTCAGATATATTTAAATATAACATATATTCTAATAATAATCAAATTACAACTTGGTAAAATCATCTTTTTTTGTTTTTCTTGGTTTTTTGTCGATTTGGGGAGTGGCAAAGCAGAGTTGATTTGCAGTCGGTGGAAAAAATGTTTGAATTTTGTTATAATATTTTTATTAATCATATGCTAAACAAAAATTTATCATATGGTTTTGCCACAGAGCCTTAAATAGATTTTTAAAAACGGTTTTAACTTTAAAAAGCCTTTAAACCGAAATAAACGAAAGAGTTACAAAGTCAATGGTTTTAAATTCTTTAACATTTATAGTTTTTTTATGTGTGGTTACCGTTGTTTACTACCTTATAAACAACAAATATCAAAATGCATTTTTGTTGCTTGCGAGTTTTGGGTTTTATGTATACGGCGCGCCGGAATACGCCTTACTTTTAGTGTTGACGATAGTTATATCTTTTTTTGGTGTTATAAAGATAGAAACCGCCAAAACCGAAAAACGCAAAAATTTGATAACAGCGGCTCTTATAATCTATTTTGTTTTGGTTTTACTCGTATTTAAATATGCCGGAATTTTAAATGAGAACATGGCGCTTATACTTCCTCTTGGAATAAGTTTTTATACGTTCCAGTTAATAGGATATATTTTGGACGTTCGCAACAACAAGATTTCTGCAGAAAGAAATTTTATTGTTTTCGCTTTGTTTATAAGTTTTTTCCCGCAGATAATCTCGGGTCCTATCGGACGCGCGCCAAAGCTTGTGCCTCAATATAAAAAAGCCCGAACGTTTAGTTACTGTGGTGTTGTGGACGGTTTGTTGAGAATTGTTTACGGTGCGTTTAAAAAAGTTGTCATTGCAAACGGCATCGGCATAATTGTAGACGGGTATTTTAACAGCTTAGGCAGCGAACCAAACCTATCGCTTTCGATTGCAATGGTGCTTTACTTTTTCCAGATATACGCCGATTTTTCCGGCTATTCCGATATGGCTATCGGAAGCGCAAAGGTAGTTGGCATAACGTTAGGAGAAAACTTCGCTGTTCCGTATCTTTCAAAAAACTACTCGTCTTTTTGGTCGCGTTGGCACATCTCACTTTCAAGTTTTCTTCAAGACTATATATTTGTTCCGCTCGTCTGGTCGCGTTGGTTTAACAAGTTGTTTTTCAAAAAAACACACGAGCATAAACCTCCGCATTTTATAGCTAATATATTAATTGTATTTATTATAAGCGGAATGTGGCACGGAGCAACGTTGAATTTTGTCGTTTGGGGCATGCTTCAAGGAATTTTCCGAATAGGGGAAGAACTTGTGCACAAATGGCGAAAACGCCCAATTAAGATACAAAACAAAAATCTTGACCGCCTGCGAAACGCTTCAAAGATTTTGCTTGTAAACGTCCTTTGGGGAGTATCTTTGGTTTTTTTCCGCGCAAGAACATTGAGTGAAGCCGCGGCTGTCTTTAAAAACGCCTTTAATTTCGAGGGCATATCCGCAACCGTCACAAGGTTTTTAACCTATTCGCAAAACGGAGTCGGCAACAGCGGAACATACTATCTTTTGTTTTTCGGTGTTCTTGGTCTTTCGTTTTTGATGTTTATCTATTTTGAATTCACTCTTAATAGGTTACATGCAAACAAAGCGCCGCTTAACCCGCTTTCCCACCTTAAACAACCGTTCCGCCTCGTTACATGCTGGTTGATGTCGATAGCGATAGCGATGTTCCACCTTATAAGCATAAGCGGAACGACCGGTTCAAGCTTTATTTATATGGGATATTAATTCTACCACGCAAATGGGCTGTGACTAATCGTCACAGCCCATTCTTTATATTTTGAAATCAATCTTTTTTATTTTTCGTTGTCCGCAATAAACCGAACCTTGGGCAAAATCTAAACGTTTGTGCCCGGTTCAATATCTTTCAATTGGAACTGTTCGACAAGTCCTTTTAAGAGATTTGCTTGGCTTGCTAGTTCTTCGCTTGAAGCGGCGCTTTCTTCCGACGTTGCCGAGTTTGTTTGAACAACAGAAGATATCTGTTGTACGCCGTCGTTCAACTGTGCTACCGACACCGATTGCTCCTCTGAAGCTTGCGATATATCTTTGACAAGTACATCAAGCTCGCCGGCTCTTTCCATAAGCTTTCTCATGGACATTGCGGTAACTTCCGCAGTATTTGCGCCTTTTTGAACGGCTTGAACAGTTTGTGCAATAAGTTCTGATGTGTTTTTTGCGGCTTCGGCGGATTTTGTCGCAAGGTTACGAACCTCGTCCGCAACAACCGCGAAACCTTTTCCGGCGCTTCCCGCACGTGCGGCTTCAACCGCAGCGTTAAGCGACAGGATGTTTGTTTGGAACGCTATATCGTCGATAGTTTTGATTATCTTGCTGATTTCTTGCGATTTAAGCGTGATAGCGTTCATCGAAGAAACCATGTCTTCCATCTGTTTATTGCTACTTTCGAGTTCTGTTTTGTTTCTTTCGTTTGCCTCGGTTGCGCTCTTTGTGTTTTCCGCAGTTTGTGAAACTTTGTTAGCTATCTCGCCTATGTTTGCGGAAAGAACTTGGATTGAAGCCGCTTGTTCTGTCGCTCCTTGTGCAAGGCTTTGCGAACCGAACGCTACTTGTTCGCTACTTATGTTAACAAGTTCTGCCGTTGTGCTTATCTGGTTCAATGTGTTAGACATCTTGACAATCAAACGTCTCATGTATATAAGCAACGACTCAAAGTCTCCGACATATGCTTCGGGCATAGTTGTGTCAACGTTAAAGTTGCCTTCCGACATCGCTTTAAGTCCACCGTTTATGTCGTTTATCATGCCTGAAATTCCGGTTGTCAACGTTTCCATTGAATCTGCCAAAAGCTTCACTTCATCTTTGCTATTAACGACCGGAACCGGGGACGTTGCGTCGCCATTTGCAAAATCTTGCAAACGTTTCGCACACAAAGCAATAGGTTTAGCTATCGCCCTTGCAATTATAATTATTACAGCCACTATTAATAGGATTGCTGCCGCCCCTATAATGATGAAATATAACATGGTGTCATACATCTCGGCTAGGAAGAACGATTGATTGGCTTCAATAAACAGCCCCCAACTGTTGTCGCCGCCTACAGGAGTATAGATAACTATCTTTTCTTCTCCCGCATTTTGATATGTATTAAAACCATTTTCGCCCGCCAACACTTGATCGTGGAAACCGACAAGTTTTTCAAGATCGATATCACCTGATGTTTGTTCCCTCATGTTAATGCCCATCTGTGCCACTTCGGAACTTGGATGTGCAATCACAACGCCGTTTTTGTCCAATATATACGCCATTCCGCCCTCGCCGACTTCGATTTCCGCCATGAGTTCCGAAATCGAATCTGCAGAAATGAATATGGCAACTACTCCGGTAGTTTCACCCTCTGCAGAAATAATTGGTGCAGAGACAACATATTGAAATTCACCCGTAGTTTGGTTTATTATTGGGTCACTGACATATGTCAACTTGTTTTCAAATGATTGAATGAAATATTCTCTTTGACTTACATCTGCTTGAGAATCTAAATTTATTCCCTCGGCAGAGATCATATTTATATCTGAATATCCATGTAAGTTTGTCAAATGTTGCAAATAACGTATTACATCATCCGGATAGTTAATATCCGCAGTATATCCGCCCGAAATTATCGGATCGGTTGCAAGTTGTCTTGCCATGTTTTGATATCCCAGAAACTCATGTTCTATAGCAAGCGTTGCAGCTTTACGCGTCGCTTCCATAGATGTTTCAAGGGCATTCATCGTGCTGTTTGTCATCCCGTTTAGAGCATAAACAACCAAAATAACTATCGCTATAATGATTATCGGGAGGATGGTAAACATAATCTTGTACTTGATTGATTTCATTTGTTCTGTCTCCTATTATGTAGATATTTATTATCTATAATAAATTTCTTTTATTTCAAGGCTTAACTTAACAGCAAAACCTTGTTTATTCAGAATATTAAGCGCACACAGTTGTTACATGTCAATCTGGTTAACACAAAAATACCGCTAGTTTTAAATTAACACAAATTTTCGAAAAATTCAACAAAAAAACAGGGAATTTTCTGTTAATTAACTAAAATTTTATACTATAATAACTTTTTTCACGATTTCTAGTCATGATACCCGTTCACTTATCGTAAAAAACTGTGTGTCGCTCTTACGATAAGTGAACGGCTTTTATAACTTTTGTGTGCTTGCCGGATTACAAAGTTCAAAGATAGATGTCAAATCCGAAGATCTTAAAGGTTGGCTTTTTAATAATGTCGCCTTCCATCTCTGATTTTTGAGTTTCCGGAGCTATTATCATAGGGGCAACAGGGGGAAGCACCGCCGGATGTCCCGGAGGGATATCTTTAATTATTGGAGTGGGGGAATATGCTAACGGCGCAGTCGCCAACGTTTGACCCTCTAAAGATATCGAGCTACTATCAGAGTTCGGTTCCGGGGTTGGCTTAGGTGTTGGCTCAGGGGTTGGTTCGGGAGTTGGTTCGGGAGTCGGCTCGGGCGTCGGCTCGGGAGTCGACTCAGGTGTTGGTTCCGGAGTCGGCTCAGGAGTCGGTTCCGGAGTTGGCTCGGGAGTCGGCTCAGGGGTCGGTTCGGGAGTCGGCTCAGGAGTCGGTTCGGGAGTCAAAACCGTTACATCACAGCTTTGTTCCACGCCGTCTATCGAGGCAGTTATCGTTGCCGTTCCGCTCGACACCGCCGTAATCTCGCCCGTGTCCTCGTCTACCGTCACGACATCTGTGTCGTCCGAACTATATGTCACCTGTTTGATAACCGCGTCGCTCGGCGACACATTTTGATACTCTATGGTGAAGTTTTCCCCTACCTCAAGTTCAATAGTAGTTTCGTTCAAACTGAAACTTGATACCGAAATTTCGTTTATCTCTTCAACGGTCACTTCACAGCTTGCCGACACGCCGTCTATCGTCAGCGTAATCGTTGCCGTTCCCGCCGCTATCGCTTCAACCGTTCCGTCGTCGACCGTCGCTATCGCGGGTTTATCGGAAGCCCATTCAACCGAGGTGAAATACGCCTCTGCCGGCAAAACTTCTGTTATCTTTATCTCCTCGACATCGCCCACTTCAAGTTCAAGTGTTTGATGGCTTAGTATAATTGAGTTAACCTGTGGGTCTGTCGACGGCTTTTCTGTCACCGTTACGAGTGTTTGTTTTGAAACTCCGTCAAGCGTTAGCGTGACAGTTGCCGTTCCTTGTGACAACGCTTCTACCGTTCCGTCGCTTGCAACGGTTGCAACGGTCTCGTCGTCGCTTTCCCACGTCGTTGTCGAGGGAACTGCTCCAATAGGCGTTATGTCACTATATGATAATGTCGCTGTGTCGCCCGTCTCTAGGTTAAGCTGTGGAACTAGCGTAAAGTCTTCGACCGCTGTCGTCTCTTGCTGAGCGTCGCTAACCGTTACGGTTGTTTGCTTTGAAACTCCGTCAAGCGTTAGCGTAATTATCGCCGTTCCTTGTGACAACGCTTCAACCGTTCCGTCGTTCGCGACATTCGCTACCGTCTCGTCGTCGCTTTCCCACGTCGTTGTCGAGGGAACTGCTCCAATAGGCGTTATGTCACTATATGATAATGTCGCTGTGTCGCCCGTCTCTAGGTTAAGCTGTGGAACTAGCGTAAAGTCTTCGACCGCTGTCGTCTCTTGCTGAGCGTCGCTAACCGTTACGGTTGTTTGCTTTGAAACTCCGTCAAGCGTTAGCGTAATAGTTGCCGTTCCTTGTGACAACGCTTCAACCGTTCCATTTTTCGTGACCGTCGCTACCGCCTCGTTGTCGCTTTCCCACGTTATTGTCGTTGGGGTTGCGCCTACGGGAGCTGTCACGCTGTACGTTAATGTATCTGTCTCGCCGACCTCAAGTTCAAGGCTGTTTTGTAACGTGAACTCCTCGACTTCGGGTTTCGGCTGTACTACTATGCTGTATTTTTTTACGTCTGTTCCGTACGTTGCAAGTATAGTTGTTTCGCCCTGTGCAACACCCGTCACAACACCATCATCAACCGATGCAACTCTAAGGTTGCTCGATTCCCAAACTATGTCAAGCGAAGTTTCGGGGTCGGGCAGAGTTATCGTCTCGTCAACCACAACACTATATGTCAACAAAGCTCCGTCGTTGTCGCCGCCTGTGTTGCCCGAACCATTACCACCGTTGTTATCGTCGTCCTCATCGTTAATTTCAACAACTGTCACCCTGCTCGTTGCTTGGTGTCCCGCGCTTGTGGCGGTTATCGTTATCGGCGAGGTCGTGACTTTGTGGGCGGTTATCGTTCCACCGTCCACCGAGACAAACTCGGGGGCGCTTGAACTCCATTCGACGTTTGCACTTGGAATGTTGTTAAGCGTTAGCGTTAGTTGTTCGCCCACCTCAAGTTCGGCTGTCTGTTGTGTTATAGTGAACGGCATGACCGTTACAACGCTTGGAGCGGAAACTGTGCCGTTTTCGTCTATTTCGGCGGTTATGTTCGCCGTTCCCGGTGCAACTGCCGTTACTTTGCCGTTTTGGTCAACCGTTGCTACCCCGCTGTCGCTTGACAGCCAACCGACCGCCGTAGCGCCGGATCTGAGAGTTAGCGTTTCGCTTTCGCCAAGGTTAAGCGACACTGTCGCCGGGGTTATCGCCTCTCTCGTATCGGTTACCGTAATAGTGCTTGTTGCCGTTAAAATGTCGCTGTCGCCTTCTTTGTTTTCAAACGTCGCCGTTATCGTCGCAACGCCGATACTTACCGCGTCAACAATTCCGTCTTCCGAAACCGTTGCAACATCGCTGTCGCTTGAACTCCACACGACGTCTATCGGTATATTTTGTGGTTGTGCCGTCGCCACAAGCTCGATTTGACTATTGTCTTCAAGGTTTAAGTTAACGTCGGTTTCGTTTAGTTCAATCGCCTCAACATCGAGGTTTTCAACCACTATCGTAACCGTGTCATAACTTCCTTCGGGGGTCTTTGCGGTTATGACCGCAGAACCTTGTTCAAGCGCAGTTACAACGCCGTCCTCGTCAACCGTTGCTATCGATCTTGCGTTTGTGCTCCATCTTATCTCTTCCGTTCTATCGGGGATTACGTCGGCAATGAGTTCCAACGTTTCTCCGACAAACATCGATATCTCTTCGTCTTCGGGGTGTATCGTTACTGTGTCGTGGTGTGACAACATCGGGTATGTTATAATAACCGTCGCTTCTTTGTCGCTAATTTTAGCTATCGTGACATGTGCCGCGTCGGAACAATAGATATTTGCGTCGATAAGTGTCGTCTTGACGGTGTCAACAAGACGTATCTCGGCGGTTACATAGTATGCTTTTTCGGCTTCAAATTTGCTGTTTGCATACAACGTCTCTCCGCCCGTCGAACGCCAGATTAGACCGTTTGACGCCATTATCGTTCCGGAGCTGTCAAGGCGCGTTTGTGGATATTCCCCAACTTCGGGGAATTCTATGTAGTCGGCAAGATCTATTGGGTCTGCCGGGCTCTTAGGTTGTTCGACAACCCCGATAGTTGTGTCGCTTGCCGTTCCGTGGAACAGGCCTATTCCGTATACCTTTACGGTAACCGGTTTTCCAACGTCGCTTTCGGTCGGGGTGTAGTGGCTGCTTCTGCTCTTAAACAGGCCGTTTACATACCAATCGGCGTAGTACGTCGCGTCGGTCGGTTGAACCGTAACCCTTAACGACGAACCTACCAACGGATAATCGCTGTCGATAGCGGCGCTTCCGATAGTTTGGCCGTAGTAATCCGGGTCGTTAAGATCAAGATTTTGATCCTCGCCGTCCTCTATATTCGGTCGTTGCTCGTCCGTTATCGGATCTTCGGTTTCTATGAAATTCTGTGAATTTACGTCGCCTACGAAATTATCCGGAATGCCGACAAGCGTTCCTACCGTCGCGTTTCGGTCGGTCGAAAGCGCTATTTCGCTTTCACTCGCGACAACATCGACAACACCCTCGTCCAACAGGTCGACAGACGTTCCTTCGGCTTGTTCATAGTTTAATATATTCTCAACCTCACCTTTAATTTCAAGGTGGGCTTGTTGTCCTTTTATATGTATATTTTTTGCATATCCGCTTTGTTCGACAAACACATTGTTGCTTTCACCCTCAACTGTGACGTCTTTAACCATGCCTTCGAGTACTATGTCGTTTGTTTGTGCTTGCTGTTCCGCTACTAACTCTTGGATAACCGTTTCTTGATCAGCAAACAAAGCGTTTTTAGATCCTGCTACCAAAATATTGTATATCATCGAACTTTCGATCTCAAGTTCGTTGTCTTCCCCTAAAAGTTCAATTGCTTTAAACGTTCCGCTAAACCCATACTCTCCGCCCGACTGTTCAAAGCTTAAAAGTAATATCTCGCTTTTATCTTTTGTCTCAAACTCGAGTTTACCTTCCGTTTGCAAAACAACTACTTTTTCTACGAGTGATCTGCCTTCAAGTTCAAGAGAATTTCTTCCGCTTCCGGCATATGTAACAAGCCCGACTTCAACATCGTCGAGCGTAACCGAAACGCGGTTTGCGGTTTCGTCTATAATTAATTCTTCAACAAAACCGTCTTTAAGGGTTACATTCCCTTTTTTTATGACAATCTTGTCGTAGTCTTCCCCTATCTCATGTCTGCTCGACGAATTGATAGTTAGCATTCTGTCCGCCGCGTTTGCTGCGTTTGGCATGACAAACACGGAAAATGCGACAAACAACGTCATTATAGCTGCAAGCTTTTTTCTCATACACAAATCCTCATACTGTACAACGTTGAACTCTTCTTTTTTCAACAATTTGTATAAACTCTGCCATTGTTTACATTTAGTCTTGTTCTGTTAACTTATCTATTATCCCAACAAGTTGGCCTATCTCGGGTTTTGAAATTTGATAGTCTGCCCCTATTTCTTTACCTTTAATACGCATGTCGTCGTTGATTATCGACGAGAACAAAACAATCGGTAGTTTTTTAAGCTCGGCATCGCTCTTAACAAGTTTTGTCAACCTGTGTCCGTCCATTTGTGGCATCTCTATGTCACTTATAAGACAAGCAAGTTCATCCGTGACGTCTTTTCCTTGTTGTTTGATATCGCAAAGTATGTCCCAAGCTTCTTTTCCATTTTCAGCCTTAACTATATTTACATATCCGGCTTTGTGAAGTGATTCTACTATCATTTTAGAAAGAACCATTGAATCTTCCGCCATTAAAATGCGTTTGTTTTTTATCGGACGTTGTTGATCGGTGTCAAGCGGCGCAAACGTTGTTTCGCCCGAAGAAAAACTTTCGATAACAATCTTTTCAAAATCGAGGATACTTATTAATCTGTCTTCATATTCCGCAATACCCGTTGCAACGCCGTCTTCGCCGCCATAGATAATCTTGTCCGGTTTTCTTATCTGTGTCCAAGAAATTCTGTCGATGCCCGCGATTGCGTGGACATGGAACGCGTAATCTTTGCTGTTGAAGTTCGCAACGATAAAGATATCTTTTTCGGGAGCGTCAGAGGGTTCAAGGTCGAGATATTTCGCAAGGTCAAGAACCGTTATAACTTTGTCGCGATGTTTAATAACACCTTCGATACATGGATGGGATTTTTGCATAGGAGTTATGTTTGTTGCGGTCATAATCTCGGTTATCTTTGCAACATTTATGCCGAAAAGTTCCCCGGCTATAATAAATTCAATTATCTCAAGCTCATTTGTTCCGGTTTCAAGCAATATCTCTGAATGGTTGTTGTTTTGCATTTTTCTACTCCTCTTTATAGCAAGTTAATTTTCATTTTATCTAATAAGTTTTAATTCCCCTGTTCGCCGATTTAATCGTCATAACGCCGTCGGCTCCGCTAAAATATTGGGTTCGTCCATAGTCAAGGCCTGTGTCCTCTGCAACTATCGGTATCTTCAAACTCATTAATGTTTTTTTAACCGACTCGACATTTCGAGCTCCTATGTTAGCAAAGTCATAGTTAGCTGCTTGCGCAAACATCTTCGCGCCACCCGCAATCTTCGCGGTTAGGTTTACCCTTTTTGCACCTCTCGCTTCCATTTTTTTTATAAGACTTGGGATAGCGGTGTCTGCAAACTTGTGTGGTTGAGTTTCCGCGCCTTTATATCCTACGCTTGAGGGCAACAATATATGGGACATGCCGGCAATCTTGCCTATTTTATCGTAAAGACAAATCCCAACACAAGAACCGAGCGCATATGTAACGAGAGTTCCGCTAGCACCTACGACGTTCAAATCCGAAATGCCTACCTTTATTTCTTGCGTCATTCTAAATTCCTAATTTCGTTATTAAATTCTGAAGCGATTCAACTTCCGGCATCAACAAAACCTGTCCGGTTGTGTTTGAATTGGTGTGATCAAATTCGTTGCCAATCATAATAATTTTGTCACTCATGTTAGCGAAAGCAATGGCCGGCACGCTTAAAATCGAACCTACCATGTCTATCGACAGCTGTGGAGTAGAGATGTTTATCTTCATATCAAGAAGCTGGGCTATTGCGTTTACATAGGACGCCGCCATTATATTCCCTATCTCCGAGATAGCGGACTTTGTGTCGTCATCCGTAACTCCGTTGTTTTCGACTTCGCCCCCCGTTAAGGTATGCGCGAGCATGTTGGAAAACTCTTGATGCATCAAAAACATAATCATCCCTTTTATGTCGTCGTCAAGCGTTAGCAAAAGCCCAATCATAATAGTTTCGGGTCCACCGAGTTTTTCCGAAACCTCTTCATATTCCATAATTCTCACCTGTGGAACCGAAAGATCGATAGTTTTTCCAAGCATCGTCGAAAGCGCCATTGCGGCGTTTCCCGAACCGATGTTTCCAATCTCGCGCAACGCGTCGAGTTGGTCTTTGTTTAAATCCTCATAATTTATTATTGGCATATTAACCCCCCACAGTTTAAGCCATAAATTTTTTTTAAATTTTTATATTTTTTGAAGTCACAATCGCTGTAAATCACATGTCACTTCTGTTCTATCTTCTAAGGCTGTTAATCGTTGTTTCGTTCTCGTCCGCCGTTTGAATTACCCTTGCGCTTATCTGGAAAAGTCTTTGTGCTTCGATCATGTTAACCATCTCGTCAACAACCGACGTTCCCGACATCTCGATAAATCCCGAAAGTGTTTCTTTGTCTCCGCCGACAATCGCTTCGGGGTCTCCCGAAAGCTCGTTCGGCACAAACGAATTGTTTGAAATCGGGGTCAACGCCGCCGGGTTCATGAATTCATACACCGCTATTTGTGACGGAAGTATGTCATAGTCATATTCATTTTGTGCGTTACGTCCGATAATTATCGGTGCATTATTCTCGTCAAGCACAAATCCGCCGTCGTCAGTTGCAAGATGTGGTTGGTTGTTGTAAAGCGAGATTATAAACGTTCCGTCTTTTGTATAATGGGTTTCGCCGTCATATTCTACAGCGAAAAATCCGTTTTGGTTTGTCGCAAAGTCAAGCTGGTTTCCCGTCTGTTGAAGACCGCCGGCGCCCACCTTTATCCCTTTATCAACACTTTTAACCCCGTTACCCTTTTGCGGATCAAGTTCCGAATTAACGTACATCTCGTCCCTTAAAAGCGCCTCAAAGCTATATTGTTTCGGTTGAAAACCAACCGTGTTAGCGTTTGCGAGATTGTGTCCTATCGTGTCCATAGCTTCTTGGTTTGCCATAAGCCCCGTAACGCCTACATGAAAAGCTGTTCTCATTTAACTTTTATTCCTTTCTTGATGTTTTGAGCGGTTTTGTCACAATAAATTTTAAAGTGTCAAAGTTTCGGTTACCATATTTTCCGAAAAGCACAAAACTTGTGTTTGAAAAACTATCTTCAAACTTTGTTGTTATACCCGAATTTTAATCTATATCGCTTGTACACGCTAAACAATTATTCTATTGTTTACGTTTACCGCGAATTTACTCATAGCTTGCTTAGTTGATTGATCCCAGTTCTGTTATAGCCTTGCGGTTAAGGCTGTCTATTATCTGGAGCGCGCTCGAGGTCGACTGGAACGCGCGTTGTGCTTCGATTAGATGTGACATCTCTTTGTTCATATCGACGTTGCTCGTTTCTATGCTTCCTTGGTGGACGGTTGAACCGGCTTGTGCCACAATGTTCATGTTGTCCGAGGTGAAAAGACCGTCTTCGTTTCGTATAAGTTCCGATCCTTCCGGCAGGTTATACACCCCGATGTTGCCGACAAACGTTCCCTCGCTGTTAAACACTCCGCCGACTTCGGTTACTCTGAAGTTTGCGTCACCCACCAAAATGTCTCCGAAATTTCCTTGAACCCTTCCGTGGCCTGTAAGGATAAGATATCCTTCCTCGTCCATGTCGAAACTTCCGTTTCTCGTAAGCTGAACCGTTCCGGCCTCTGATTCAACTGCAAAAAAACCATATCCGCTTATCGACATATCATATGGATTTTCCGTTTGTTTAATGTTACCCTCGCTAAAGTCGGTTACAATCTCCTCCATCGTCACGACGGTATCCATCGAAGGATAGAGCGTTGTTTTTCCGTTTTCATCGGTTCTTTTCAAAAGTTCCTGTTCAAAACTTCCGGTAATCGACGTTTCTCCGCGATACCCCGGCGTGTTTAGGTTGGTTAGGTTGTTTCCGATGACATCTATCTCGCGTTGTCTTGTAAGCATTCCGGATGCAATTGTGTAATATCCCGATAACATGTTTATGTCCTCCAAAAAGTATTTCGTAGATATCCGCTAAAAGCGGGGTTATGTATATTCCTTAACGGCGTCTTGAAGTATTTCAAGAGCCTTTTTTCTTAGTTGAGAAATTCTTTGTTGTGAAAGGCCAAGAACCTCGCCTATCTCTTTCAAGTTTAGGTTTTCATAATAGAATAGCGCAATTATCTGTTTTTGTTTTTGGGGTAGTTTTTCGATAGCCTCCCCTAATGCGTTTCGCAGTTGCTCTTTTTCAATATCGCCTTCAACCAAAAACAAATCGTCGTTTAAACCGGCTTTAACATCAAGGTTGTTGTTTTGTTCAAAAGCTTGTTCGAGCGACAGTGTATCCGCTATCGAGATTTCATAAAGACATTCGTTAAGTTTCGCTTGTTCCATTCCAAGATGTTTCGATATTTCCGCGTCTGTCGGTTCGCGTAAAAATTGTTGTTCAAGTTCTTTTCTCGCCTTTGTTATCTGTTTTCTCGCCTCCCAAAGACGGTTGGGTAACCAATGCTGTTTTCGTATGTATTTAAGCATACTTCCTCTAATAGAAGTATAACAATATGTGTCGAAAGTTGCAACACCTCGGTCGACGTCATATCGTTCTATACACTCCATCAAAGCCACGATGCCTTGATTGAAAAAATCCTCAACCGGTATGTTTGATAAAAGAACCGGTCGCATACCGTAAACGGCGGAATTAACATGTTTAAGATAGTGCATAACCAACATGTCACGAAGTTCCGGGTTTTTGGTTTGTTTGTATTTAACCATAGTCTCATGGGGGTTTTCGAGTTCGATGCTTTCGATTTCATAAGGCTTTTGTTTATACATTGCGAACCCCCTTCTTTGGTAATTCGTAATTCGTAATGCGTAATTCGTAATTATTGTGCGCCTTACGGCGAGATTTGGATAGTGAGGAGTTAGGAGTTAGGAGTTAGGAGTTAGGAGTTAGGAGTTAGGAGTTAGGAGTTGTGGAGCGGCTTACGCCGCAATTTAAATACAAGATTTTTAGAATTTTCGTTTGTTAACGGATTGGTGTTTCGACGTTGCTAAAACAGACAAAC